>JAZUFJ010000036.1:0-11111 GCA_045640645.1 Lachnospiraceae bacterium | reverse complement strand
CCATATAATTGTAGATTGTTTAAAATTCAGCTTAAATGATCTAAAAAAGCTCTTCGTTATATAACTTTCTTCGTTTTTAACCATTTTCATGGTTACATAGTACATAGCCGTAAAAGATGCTCCTATCGTAACTATAGGAATACTACATATTAAAAACAATATATTCAGCCATATTAAATCTGCAAGTCTGCTAAGCCCTGTAAAAAGAGGACCTTCCATATCAAAAATCTTTCCCATATATTACCTCTTCTATATATCTATAATCATTGGTGTATATCTTATACCATCCATTATTCTTTCTTCGCTAATATCCCAAAAGCCCTTTTTATGATAAAAGCCCACCGCATATGGAGCAGCGTTTACTGTCAGTCTTTTTATTCCCATCTCAGACTTGGCATATAAAAAGAAATGTTCTAATAACTTTGTTGCTACACCCTGTTTATGATAATCTGCATCCACAAACAATAAAGATATATGACTTTTATTCCTGACACCAAGCATTCCTACCATGTTTTTCCCCTGAAATGCTGCAAAGGCTTGGTAATCTCCCTTTATAAACATTTTTTTTAATGTAGGGTCCTTTATAAAATCTCTAAAATTCTCCACTCCTTCCATCGTATAATCAGGAGCCTCAAATCTTAAAAATGTATCCCATGCAAGCTGCATAGCTATTTCCCATTCATTACTGTATAGAGATCTTATTCGTGTCTCTTCTTCTGCCATGATTACTATTACCTCTTAAATATGCCAGTAAAGAAATCTTTAACACTATCGGTTACATCCTTGGTGAACTTATTAAAAGCCTTTTTAACAATTTTTCCTAATCCTAAATCCTCTAAATCTACATCATCTAAAGAAAACGTTCCATTATCAATCAATGGTTTATATTTTGCATATATATCCTCTGCCTGATCTGCTAAATCATTAAAGTCTATTCCCATAGCCTTTATTTTCATCATCAAATCAATTATCTTCTTTATGTCCGATTCGGGAATAGTAACATTAAGATCCTTCATACCCTTTCTTATTGCAGCATCTATTTCCTCTTCAGTATTTAAGTCATTAGCTGCTATCTGGGCTTTAATATATGATATTAATTCCTCTGCTTCCTTACTATTTCCTACAGTTTCAGAAAGCTCACCGGTAGCTACCAGCTCGTTTAATGCCGTGTCTAAAACCTTTTCATCCATTCTTTCTCCGGACATTTGCTCATAAGCTTTCATAGCCCCAATAAGTGCAGCCGTACCAGAGATTGGCGTAGGAGCCGCAACTATAATTTCAGCATCCTCTACCCCCGCAGTAATAAGAGCATTTCTATACATATTTGTTGTACAGAAATTAATATTATTTGTTGATACTACTACTCCATGACCCTTTTCTTTTGGAATAACCATAACAGAGGATAGTGATTTTGTGCCTATTACTCCTGATGATATGTATGATCCCAGATATTTATGCTCATCGGCATTTGTGGTATATACTACATTATATTCACTGAGCTTATCAGGTGTTATTCCAAAAATGCCAAGTACCGTATTTAATTGTTCTGTAGTAAGATCAGCTCCCAACGCAAGATATGCTCTCTCTGTTTTTTCTGATCCTGTTTCTACGGTTCCATTTCCGTTCTCATCAAACCTAATTTCAGGACTGGCTAAAACCAATACATTTAATCCAAAAACTAAAGATAATGATAATATCAAACATATAATCTTCTTTATTTTATTCATTTTTTCTCCTTATCAATTTGCACTCCCATATACTACAGCCTAATATTTCCTAATAAAAGTATAATCCAATTATCCCTCAATAATCAGTTATCTTTTATCAATTGCTGTAAAATACAAACTTCGTTATAGCTCTATTTTTATATAAGACTTTCAACATAGGCAAAAACATCTTTATATACATTATCTCTGCCTACTTCATTATGAATTTCATGCCTCATTCCATCATAGAGCTTCATTTTAACATTAGTCATTCCCGCATCTGTTATCTGTCTATAAGCTCTTTTTACGCCTTCAGAATAGTTTCCTACTGGGTCTTCACTTCCGCTAATAAATAAAATCGGAAGCTCTTTTGGTATCCTCTTATATTCTTTCTTATTTTCTAAACCTAAAACAAAGCTTACTAATGTATGGAATCCATTTAATGTAAATAAAAATCCGCAAGCATCATCGTCTAAATATTCTTTTACTTTTTTCGTATCTGTTGAAAGCCAGTCAGACTCTGTCTTTTGACTTTCTATTTTTTTATTTGGCTTACCTAACACAAGTTTTGAAGCAAACTGCGAACGAGCTTCCCATCCCATAAATAAAGCCATAACTTTTAATAACAGTATTCCTGGTACAGTAACAGATTTCGGCTGGGAGGCCGTTCCACATACTATCGCTCCATCAATTCCCTTTCCATATCTAAAAAGATAATTTCTCAAAATCAAAGATCCCATACTGTGTCCAAATATGAAATATTTTTTTCCAGGATTATCTTCCTGTGTTAGCTTTTTTAATCTATGGACATCTCTTATTACTACCGTGTATGCATCATTTTTGCAAAAATATCCATATTCATCTTTAGATTTTACACTTTTTCCATGTCCTAAATGGTCGTTTCCTACTACTAGGATTCCTCTTTCAGCTAAATAAGTCGCAAATTCGTCATATCTGTCAATATGCTCTGCCATTCCATGTATAAACTGTAATACACACTTTATCTCACCTTCCGGAATCCATTTCATGGCTCGAATCTTATGTATTCCATCTCTTGAATCATAATAAAATTCTTCTTTTTTTATCATAATGGCTGCCTCCTTTGCTTCTACACTTCTTAAATCTGGAATCCAAATCGTAATTGTTTAGCAGATTTCTGCTCCACTAGGCATCTTCTTTTCAGCTGTCATCAATGCAAGGTTACCTTCTGCATCTTCTGCACATAGCAGCATTCCTTCTGAAAGCACTCCTGCTAATTTAGCTGGCTTAAGATTTACTAATACCATAACCTTTTTGCCTACCATTTCTTCTGCTGAATAGTGCTGTTTTATACCGGATACTATCTGCTTAACTTCTTTCCCAATTTTTACTTTTGAACATAATAATTTCTTTGATTTAGGAACTTCTTCACATGCTATGATTTCACCGATTCTAAACTCCATTTTAGCAAAATCGTCATATGTTATCTCTTCTTTAGCAGTAAACTCAATACTATCATCTTCTTCTGCAGCCTTAACAGAAGCTATCATTTTTTCTCTCAATTCTTCTTCTTTTTTCTGAACCTCAGCCATGTCAAGTCTTGCAAATAAAATCTGAGGAGTATCTGTTACCTTTGTTCCATTTGGATAGAGACCAAATTTATCTAATTCATCAAAATCTCTAACCTTTGTATTTAGTTGTTTTACTATTCTCTCAGCTGTTTCTGGCATAAATGGCTCAAGTAAAGAAGCTCCTATTACTATTCCCTCTATTAAATTATAGAGAACTGTTGATAGTCTGTCCTTTTTAGCTTCATCCTTCGCTAATACCCATGGCTCTGTCTCATCAATATACTTATTGCATCGTTTAAATACTGCAAATATTTCTGTAAGAGCATCTGCTACCCTAAGAGTCTCCATCTTTTCGCAGACCTTGCCATAAGCCTCTGTTGCTGTTGATTTCAGCTCATCATCTATAGCAGCCATCTCAGGTGTAAGCTCTGTTTCTATATTTTTAATCACACCGTCAAAATATTTATTGCTCATAGATATTGTTCTATTAACGAGATTTCCCAGTGTGTTAGCTAAATCAGAATTTGATCTTTCTGCTATAAGCTCCCATGTAGCATTACCATCATTTTCATATGGCATTTCATGAAGAACATAATAACGAACAGCATCCACTCCGAAGAAGTCAACCAGATCATCTGCATAAATTACATTTCCTCTTGACTTACTCATCTTGTCATTATTCATGAGCAACCATGGATGACCAAATACCTGTTTTGGAAGAGGCTCGCCAAGAGCCATTAAGAATATTGGCCAATAAATTGTATGGAATCTTATGATATCTTTACCTATAAGGTGTAAGTCCGCTGGCCAAAACTTATTGTATTGTTCTGTAGAATTTCCTTCTGCGTCATAGCCTATTCCAGTTATGTAGTTTGTAAGTGCATCCAGCCATACGTATACCACATGATCAGGATCAAAATCTACAGGAATACCCCATTTAAAAGAAGTTCTTGAAACGCAAAGATCCTGAAGACCAGGAAGAAGGAAGTTATTCATCATTTCGTTCTTTCTGCTTACTGGCTGAATAAACTCAGGATGTGTATTAATATGATTAATTAAGCTATCTGCATATTTGCTCATTTTAAAGAAATATGCCTCTTCCTTTGCCGGCTTTACTTCTCTTCCACAATCAGGACATTTTCCGTCTACGAGCTGAGATTCTGTCCAGAAAGATTCGCAAGGAGTACAATACATTCCTTCATAGGCTCCCTTATAAATATCTCCCTGATCATAAAGTTTTTTAAATATTTTCTGCACCTGCTTCTCATGATAATCATCTGTTGTTCTGATAAATTTGTCATAAGAAATGTTTAAAAGATCGCACAGTTCCTTTATTACACCTGCAACATTATCTACAAATTCCTTAGGAGTTATGCCTGCATCTGCTGCCTTAAGCTCTATTTTCTGACCATGCTCATCTGTTCCGGTCTGAAAAAATACATCATAACCTTCTTTTCTCTTAAATCTTGCTATACTATCAGCGAGAACAATTTCGTAATTATTACCAATATGTGGTTTACCTGATGTATAGGCAATTGCTGTTGTAATATAGTATGGTTTACCTTTGTTCATTATTTATTCCTTTCTGCCACCTGGCATAAAAATTTTATTCTTCTTTTTTTAGTAATTGATTATATACTTCTCTTTTTTGAATATTTCTATCCTTTGCGACTAACTTCATGGCTTCCTTATGGTCTATTCCTCGTGATTCATAATATTCCATATGCTCTTCTATAGTCAGCTTCATCCAACCTTCAGTATTTTCCTTAATTATATCTTCTTTATGCTTCCCTTCAATAACTAAAACATATTCTCCCTTTGGCGGATTATTCTCATAATATTTTATTGCGCTCTCAAAGTCGGTTAAAAATGCATCTTCATGTTTTTTAGTAAGCTCTTTACATAAAGTAAGCTCTCTATTACCTAACATATCATACAGTTCATTTAAGGTTTTTTGTAAATGATGCGGAGCTTCATAAATTATAATTGTACGTGTTTCATCTTTTAATTCTTCGAGAACCTCTCGGCGCTCTTTTTTATTGGATGATAAAAATCCCTCAAAGCAAAACCTCCTTGAAGGCATCCCACTTAATGCAAGCGCTGTTACACAGGCACAGGCCCCAGGAAGAACTGTAACTGGTATGCCACTTTCATGACACATCTTCACTAATACCTCGCCCGGATCAGATATAGCCGGCATTCCGGCATCTGTAATAAGGGCAACAGATTTTCCTTTTCTCATTATCCCTATGAGCTCATTTGCCTTATCATATTTATTAAATTCATGATAGCTTGTCATTGGGACTTTTATTTCAAAATGATTTAATAATTTAATACTGTTTCTAGTATCTTCACAGGCTATAAGGTCTACGCTTTTTAACGTATCTATTACTCTAAAGGTAATATCCGATAAATTGCCAATCGGTGTAGCACACAAATAAAGCATTCCCTGACTATTTTCTAATGATTTCTCTATGTCCACACACCACCTTTATAGATTCATTGATAACCATATATTTTGTAAATTTCATCTGTATACTCATTTTTATCTTTATAAACAATCAATGGCTTTTCTATTGTTACTCTCGATTTTGCTCCTTTTTTTGCTTCTATAAGAACCATATTAGGTTCCTTATCCACGTAAGGATGAACAAATCTTATTCGTTTTGGTTCTAAATTGTATTTTGTAAAAGAATTTAAGATCTCCACCAAACGAAACGGGCGATGGACCATATAAAATCGTCCACCCATCTTTAGCATTCTGCTGCCTTCTTTTATTATATCCTCCAGATTACACATTATCTCATGTCTGGCTATCATTTTGGGAGAATCTTCACTTTTTAATCCGTGCTCTTCCTTCATATAGGGAGGGTTGGATACTATAACATCAAATTCATTTTCCTGAAAAAGATTTTTCCCATTCCTGATATCCCCATTTATAATCTTTAATCGGTCTTCAAGATTATTTAACTTTACACTTCTTAAAGCCATCTCTGCGCTTTCTTCCTGTATTTCCAGTCCTACAAAGCTTTTACCCTTTGTTTTCGCACATAATAAAATAGGGATTATACCTGTTCCGGTTCCTATGTCTAATACTTTTTCTCTTTCATGAACCATAACGAAATCTGACAATAAAACAGCGTCTATTCCAAAACAAAACTTCTCTTTGTTTTGTATTATCCTATACCCTTTTATCTGTAGATCATCAATTCTTTCATTTTCCTTTAGATCAGTCATCATCAAGCTTTGACTTTTCATCTTTTTTCTCCAACTGTCTTAAAGCTTTCATATCTTCAGGTGAAAGTTTTTGAGACTCTTTTTTGTGTCTAGACTTAAATCTTAGCTGTGATGCCTTGTACTCTTTAATTTCTTTTTCGTCATCTACCTCAATTATTACCTTGACCAATTGGCGAAGAACATTTACAGAAGATACCTCTCCCTTAAAACCATCGTCAGTTGTAACAAAATCTCCAACGTTTGGAAGCTTTTTATTAAGCTCTTCATAAGTGTCCTCTTCATTTTTTAGGCAACACATCAGTCTTCCACATATCCCTGATATTTTTGTAGGATTTAGAGATAAGTTCTGTTCCTTTGCCATCTTTATTGATACTGGAACAAAATCCGGAAGATAAGTATGACAGCATAAAGCTCTTCCACAAATACCTATTCCACCTAATATTTTTGTTTCATCCCTAACGCCTATCTGTCTTAATTCTATTCGAGTTTTAAAAACTGCTGCCAGATCTTTTACCAGTTCTCTAAAGTCTATTCTTCCATCGGCGGTAAAATAGAACAGAACTTTATTATTATCAAATGTATATTCTGCATCTATAAGCTTCATCTCTAGATTATGCTTTTTTATTTTTTCAAGGCATATCTTGAAGGCCTCTTTCTCCTTCTCTCTATTTTTCTTTTCAGTTTTTGCGTCCTCTTCGGTTGCTCTCCGAAGTATTGGTTTTAAAGGCTGTATTATCTTATCATCTTCTACTTCAGCATTAGGCATTACAACGGTTCCATACTCAACGCCTCTTGCCGTTTCCACTATAACGTGCTCGCCTCTTTTAAATTCCTGATCGCTTGGATTAAAATAATATATTTTACCTGCTGTTCTGAATCGAATTCCGATTACTGTTGTCATTTAATATCTCCTCATATTGAAAATTTATTTCCTATGCTTCTTTTATTGCTAGTAATAATAGCTCTATTACCATATCAAAGTTCACATTAGCTCTTAATCGATCTCTCGTTTGATTAATAGCTTCTATGATTTTTTCTATTCCTTCATAATCCATTTCCTCAGCAAATGCTTTAATGGATTTTATCTCATCTTTAAAAATCACCTTTTCTCTTCTTTTTGTGGATTTGTAAACCAATATATCTCTATACCAGATAAGAATAATATCCAGCAAATCTTGGATTTGCGATTTATAGTCTTCCATCTTTTTTATAGCCTTATTTATCTCTCCCATATCCATTTTTTGAATATGACGTATGATATACAAAGCATCATTTTTTATATTTTCAAAATCGCCACTTTTTGCCAGGCTTTCTGCTCTTCCAATATTTCCCCTTGCAAAAGCCAAACAGACCTCCGCCTGGTAATCAACCACTTCTAGCTCTTCCATCAAATATTTTCTAATAATGTGATCCTCTATAGGTCTTATATTAAGAACTGTACATCTCGATCTTACTGTATCAAGAAATGCATCAATATTAGAGGTCATAAGCATTATCACTGCATATTCCGGTGGTTCCTCTAAAGTCTTAAGTAAAGCATTTTGAGCCTGTACTGTCATAAGCTCACAATTCTCTATCAAATAGATCTTATATTTGCTACTATAAGGCTTTATTGATATATCGCTTATTATCTGTTCTCTTATATCGTTTACGCTTATAGTTTTTGGTTTTTCTGGTATAAGCATTACCACATCCGGCTGATTCTTTGTTACATACTGTTTGCAGGATCTACATACCATACAAGGTTCTGTACCTTTTTTTTCACATTGTAAGGTCATAGCAAACATATTTGCTAAAAGCTTTTTCCCACTGCCCTTTTCCCCATTAATAATATATGCATGAGATATTTTTTCTGATATTATGCTTTTTCTTATATGTTCCTTTATATGCTCCTGACCTATAATATCACTGAATTTTGGCATATTTATTATCACCTGTAATTCTACGTTAATATATCCAAAAGTAGCCCTCTGATCTCTCCTATTTTACCCAGTATCTGAATATTATCTTTTTCATCCTTCATTAGCTCTGCTGCCAGCTCATCAAGAGTTGCATCCACCAGGCGAACTATTCCATATACTCTATGTCGACCTCTCCTATCGAGAAAATTCTCTCTAGAAAACTTATGTGAGCGATTAATTATTTCATTCATAAAATCTTTTATTAATGCTCTGTACTTTTTCATATCTCGGACATCCATATGCTTTGAAATTTTCTTTCCCTGCATAGTAATATCATCAAATAATAAGCTTAATCTCTCCTGTAAGCCCTCTTCCTCGATATGACTCATGAGAGTAAATCTAAAGGTATCGTCGCTAATTTGATTCTGCTCTGCTTTCGGAGCTGCGTCTGTTGTAGGAAGCATCTGATTTACTTTTATATCCATCGTAAATCCCCCTTTTGACTACATCCTGTTTCGTATTTCTTCAGTTATCTCTGATATGCAATCATTTAGGTCATTATTAATAAATCGTTTTTCTATATTAGCTAAAGCTAGTTTTTCTTCAGAAAAATCTTCGGTATCAGCCAAAAACCTTCTACATAATTCTGTAAACTTTCTATTTTCAGGTTTAAGCTCTCTCTCCAAAGCCCTCGTAAGCCTTATTCCATCATCTATTTCTATATATATCGGGACGACATTTTCTTTTCCCAAGTAATCCCTTGTTGATATATATGAGCTTAAAACCCCTATAATTAAATAATTATTATGCTCTAAATCAATCTGTTCATCGAATACTGTAAAATATCTCCAGAGTCCATGCATCGTATTATATGCTCTCTCTTCTATGATACAATTTTTCTTTTTCAGATTTTCATATTCATTTTCAGACACAAAATGATAGGTTTTTCCATCTATTTCCCCATCCCTTATGGGCCTGGTTGTATATAAAACAACACTTTCCAAATTTAAGGTTTTATCTGAAATTAATTTTTTATATATAGTGTCTTTACCTGTTGAGCTCTTTCCAAAAATATAAAAAATTTTACCCATTTTTTACTACTGCCAATTCCTTTTTATCGTTTAAATTTGTATTTATAACCGATAATCCTTTTTTTTCATGCCATTCTATTTCATTTATTATATCCTTATCGATAATCTCTCCTGGAACAATGATAGGTGATCCCGGCGGATATAAATATATATATTCTGATGATATACGATCTATGGCTTCTTCTCTGGAAACAAATGCATACTCACTATCCATTGCTTCCTTTATTTTCATACTGCTTATTCTTCTACTTGACTCTTCTCTATCAATAATTATCTCTTCTTTGGACGAATAAAAGGTCTTATTTATCTGATTCAATGCTTCATACAGTCTGGTATAATCACCTTCATCATCCATAACTGAGGTCATTAAAATGCAATATTCACCTGCTGCCATTTCAGGATGTATATTATATTTTTCTACTAAAATATTATATATATCCTTTCCTGATGCTTCTGTATTTCCGGTATAAACTACGATTTTCCCCTGGTCATAATCAAAAACCCCAGGGTAATCTATTCTAGTTAGCACTTTTATATTTTTAAAATCCTTTACCTTCTCATAAAAGAATGTTAACTTTTTGTAATAGCTATCAAATTCTGACTCATTTTCTTCTACAAAATACATACATCTATCTATAGCCGCCATAAGAAGATAGGAAGGTGATGAGCTTTGATATATGGAAAGATATCTTTTTATTCTGTTTAAATCTACTAATCTTCCGTTTACATGCATTACCGCTGTCTGCGTAAGAGCAGGCAAGGTTTTATGGACGCTTTGTATTACTATATCTGCATACTTCACAGAACTATTGGGGAATTTTGACAGTCCAAAATGCGCTCCATGAGCTTCATCTACTATCAAAGGAATATTCCTTTTATGTAATATTTCTGCTATAGACTTTATATCTGACACTATTCCTTCATAAGTTGGCGATGTTATTATCACTGCCTTTATTCCGTCATTTTCATTAATAGCATCTTCTACATCCTTTGGTTTTATGTCCGATAAAATTTCATATGGACATATTTTTTCCGGATAGATATATATAGGCTGTGCCTCTATCATATAAAGCGCATTATATACTGATTTATGGCAATTTCTTGCCACTAAAACCTTGTCATCTTTATTTACAAGTGCAGACAGAGCTGTCAAATTTCCACATGTACTTCCATTTACAAGAAAAAAAGTATGCTCAGATTTACAGACTTTTGCTGCATGATTCATAGCTTCTTTAATTATCGCCTCTGCATTATGAAGATTATCAAATCCTTCGATTTCTGTTATGTCATATTTATAAAGCTCTTCCAGTTTTTTATCTATAGCTTTTCTTTTATGACCTGGCATATGAAATGGGTATTTACCATTATCTCCATATTCTAATAATGCTTCATATAATCTTCTCACGTACTATGTCTCTTTTTCTATGTAAATCTTTTTTATATAGATATTTCTTTTCTCTTCTTTATTAAAATCTTTGTATCAGATTTTATTTTTTACTCTTCAGATGTTAATCTGCAATTTTCATCAAGAGATTCTTTATAGCTTTCTAATAAATAATCATATTTTCCTAAATTCATATTTATTACAGCATTAAGTCTGTCCTTATCCCATATTGGTCCTCTGGT
>JAZUFJ010000035.1:0-8063 GCA_045640645.1 Lachnospiraceae bacterium | reverse complement strand
GCTTGTAGATATCATAAAGGGTGCAATACCTATGAAGATCCAGAAGAATATGGGACATCCTGCCAAGCATACGTTCCAGGCTATCAGAATAGAGCTAAATGGGGAATTGGACGTTCTGAAAAATACACTGGATACGATGATTGATTTACTTAATCCGGGAGGAAGAATATGTATCATTACTTTCCATTCCCTGGAGGACAGAATAGTTAAAAACATTTTTAAAAACAATGAAAACCCTTGCGTTTGTCCGCCAGACTTTCCGGTCTGCGTATGCGGAAAGAAATCTAAGGGAAGGGTAGTTACGAGAAAACCGATACTACCTTCTGAGGAGGAGATGGAGCATAATTCCAGATCAAAAAGCGCAAAGCTTAGGGTGTTTGAGAAAATTTAGGAAATTTAGAGAGATTATAGTTTTATAAAGGGGAGAAGTAAGGTGCCACAGTCAATTAGTCACGGAAGAAGGGTTAATACTGGCTCAGACGTGGAAGAATATATATTTGGTAATACAGCGCGTGCGTTAAGGCCAGTTCAGGTAGAGGCTCCTGCTAAACTTAGCCATTCGGCAAGAAAGAACAGGGACAGAGCTTCTCATATGAACCCGGCATATATTGGTTTTCTTACAATAGCGATGCTTCTTACCGGATATGTTTGTATACAGTATTTACAGCTCCAATCCGAGCTTACCAATCATATAAAAACAATATCAGCTCTGGAATATCAGCTTAATGATTTGAAGGCTGAAAATGATGATACTGAAAGCCGTATTAAAGGCTCTGTTGGACTTGAAAACATTAAAAAGAGAGCTATGGACGAGCTGGGGATGCAATATGCCAGAGAAGATCAGATCATCACATATAAGAGCGAAGACACTGATTATGTAAGACAGTTGATGGATATTGAAGATTAGTATTTGGTGGTGTAGGAATTGGCAAAAAGAAATTCAAGAGGTAATTCTCAAAGATTTGGAATAAGTAATCAAAAAAAGCTGGCAGTATTATTTGTTTTAATACTGGTAGCTTTTGTTTCATTAAATGTAAGACTTTATGCTATAAACAGAGATAATGGTGATAAATATAAGAAACAGGTTTTATCACAGCAAAAGTACGACTCAATTGTTTTACCGGCAAAAAGAGGAGATATCCTTGACTCTAATGGCAGTAAGCTTGCGGTAAGCCAGAAGGTATACAATATTGTAATAGATGCAAAGACACTTAATCTTGACGAGGGAGAAAATATTGAGCCTACGTTAACAGCTTTATATTCTACCAATATTGATTTCTCTTATACTCAGAATGAACTGAGAAATTATATATTGGAAAATCCTGGATCACAGTATCGTATTATAGCTAAAAAACAGAAATACGAGCAGGTTAGCGGATTGTTAGAAATCTTGAATAATTCTGCAGATAATCCTAACGTTAAAGGTGTATGGATGGAGGATACTTATCAGAGACAGTATCCATATAATACTCTTGCATGTGATGTTATTGGTTTTGTACAGGGAGATAACGAAGGCTATTACGGCCTGGAAGAATTTTACAATTCAATACTTAACGGTACAAACGGAAGAGAATATGGTTATCTTAACGCTGATGAAAACCTTGAGAGAACGATAAAACCTGCCCAAGATGGACATACAATCGTTACCAGTATAGATGTTAATATTCAAAGTATTGTTGAAAAACATATTTTAGCATTTAATGAAGAACATAGAGATGAATACCGTGAAGGTAATGGTAGTACTAATACCGGAGTAATTATTATGAGACCTAATACGGGAGAAATTCTTGCTATGGCAAGCTATCCGGTATTTGATCTGAATAATCCTCGAGATACGTCCAATATAAGGGTTGATATGCCATCATTAAGTGAATTTATGGCAGAACTTTATGGTATTGATCCAAACGCAGAGGGAGATGGAGAAAATGCTCTTCCGGCTGGGGAATTTAATATTTCACAAGGTGGAGACAATATAGATATATTTAATAATGAAGCGAATAATGGTGAGAACGCTGAAAATAACGGTGAACCTCTCTATGATGAATATGGAAATGTTGTAGAAAATCCTGATGACAATGGCGGATACGGCCAGAACTATTATAGTAAGCCGTCATATTCCCAGGAGGCATTTTCAAAATACAAGCTCACCTTAGAGGATGCACAGAAAACTCCGGAGGATCTTTATCTTCAGGCTACAGAAAATATGAAAATGGAAGCACTGAATTCATTATGGAAAAATTTCTGTGTTAACTATACTTATGAGCCTGGTTCTACGGTAAAGCCATTAACAATGTCTATTGGACTCGAAGAGGGAATCCTTACAGGAAATGAAAGCTATGATTGTGGTGGTGTGCTGGAGGTAGGAGATCATAAGATCCACTGTAATAACAGATTGGGACATGGAATGCTGACTTTCTCAGGAGCTCTTGAGCAATCATGTAACGTAGCATTTATGAAAATTGGAGCATCTCTTGGACGAAGCCTTTTTATGAAATATAATAAAATATTTAATTTTGGTTTAAAAACCAATGTAGATGTAACCGGAGAGGCTATGACAAATACATTGGTGTTTGACGAAAAAAGGATGACACCTACTGACCTTGCTATCGGTTCCTTTGGTCAGGGCTTTAACGTTACAATGATACAGATAATTACCAGCTTTTGTTCTCTTATTAATGGAGGCTATTATTACCAGCCACATTTTGTAACCAAGATACAAAATTCTGAAGGAGTAATAGAGGAAACCATAGAGCCAAGAGTATTAAAACAGACAGTTTCTGAAGAAACTTCAGAAAAAATAAAGGAATTATGCGTAAACGTTGTATCAGAGGGTACTGGTAAAACTGCAAGACCTGCAGGCTACATGATAGGTGGTAAGACAGGTACAGCAGAAAAGCTTCCTCGAGGAACAGAAAACTACATCGTATCTTTTATTGGCTTTGCTCCTGCTGACGATCCTCAAATCGCAATATATACAGTAATAGATGAGCCGAATTCAAAGGGACAGGCAAGCGCAAAATATGCTACAGTTTTGACAAAGGATATTCTTACCGAGGTCCTGCCATATATGAACATTTTCCAGACAGAGGAGCTTACAGAAAAGGAAGCTGCTGAACTTGCTGAAAAACAGTTAATCTTCTCAGCTGGCTCTACTCTTGAAACGGAAGAAGAGGTAGTGGAAGAAACTCCGGAAGAAAAGAATAACGGGGAAAAGGGTATTCAGTTTATAGATAACAATTCTGAAACTAAACAAGAAAGCTCTAAGCCAAAGATAGAATATGATAAGGCAACAGGATATGCGATAGATCCTACGACTGGAGATCTTTTGGACCCAGAAACCGGAAGACCTGTAAACGGAAATGTTTCTGATCTTGAATAAAGTATGATAAGTCAATGTACAGTTGACGGATTGGTAATAGATGTCTATACTAACCGTTGTATGTATATTGGCTTTCTGCGCTATATATAGGTTTGAATAGAAAAAATAAGATTATACTAATCGCGTAATGAAAAGAGGATAAAAATGAGCAATATATCACTTTTGGCAGTAATTATTTCTTTTACAATAAGTGCAATTTTGTGACCGGTATTTATTCCGATATTACATAGACTTAAATTTGGACAGACGGTAAGAGATGATGGACCACAGAGCCATTTGAAGAAAAATGGAACACCTACAATGGGCGGAATAATATTTCTGATAGCGATAATTGTTACTACATTAATCTTTGCTAAAAACAGCCCAAAGGTTTTACCTGTTTTATTGGTAACAGTAGGCTATGGAATAATAGGCTTTCTTGATGACTATATTAAGGTTGTGAAGAAACGCTCAATGGGACTTAACGAAAAACAGAAAATGCTTCTTCAGATAGTGGTGACAGCTGCTTTTGCTTTTTATATGATAAAGTTTGATTCTGCCGGATTAAGCTTAAGGATTCCTTTTACAGGTGGCTTTAGTATTGATCTTGGAATCTTTGGCATTATCCTGTTTTTCATTGCTGTTATCGGAACTGCAAATGGAGCAAACTTTACTGATGGTTTAGATGGATTACATAGTAGTGTTACAGTGGTAATAGCGATCTTTTTTGGTATTATGTCGATACTGACAAATACAGGAATTGAAGCTATGGCTTTTGCTGTAGTTGGTGGTCTTATGGGCTTTTTGCTCTACAATGTTTATCCAGCAAATATTTTTATGGGAGATACAGGATCTCTTGCTTTAGGTGGATTTGTTGCTGCCAGCGCATATATGATGAATATGCCAATATATCTTATATTAGTAGCTTTTATATATTTTGCAGAGGTTCTTTCTGTAATAATACAGGTAAGCTATTTTAAGGCAACTGGTGGAAAGAGAATATTCAAGATGGCTCCTATTCATCACCATTTTGAGCTTTGCGGCTGGTCTGAGACACGTGTAGTAGCGGTCTTTACAATCGTTACTGTGCTTTTATGTATAGTTGCATACTTTGGATATTAAAAAGATTTGATTGAAATAAAGTGAGCGAAAAAAACTAAAAGTTGAGGATATAACTAAGATTAGAAAAGAGGGACAGGTATGGGTTATTCATTGGTAATAGGAACAGGTTTGAGCGGAATAAGTGCGGTCAATTTACTTTGTTCAGTAGGAGAGGAAGTATTACTTTTTGATGCTAACGAAAATCTTGATATTGAAAAAATAAGAGAAAAATTAGCAGATAATGCTAAAAGTACCAGAATTATTTTGAAGGAAGTTCCAGCAGATCTGGAAGAAAAAATAGAAAGACTGGTTCTTAGCCCTGGCGTACCTATTGACAGCCCTATGGTCAATCACTATAGAGACAAAGGCGTAGAGATATCAGGTGAGATAGAGCTGGCTTACAAGTATGAAAAAGGTGATCTCTTAGCTATTACAGGTACAAACGGAAAAACAACCACAACCTCACTTCTGGGAGCCATCATGAAGGATTACAAAACAAAGGCTTTCATGTATAAGGAAAAGGCTTTTGTTGTTGGAAATATTGGAACACCTTATACAGGCAGTGTTCTTGATACTTCAGAGGATTCAGTGACTGTTGCTGAAATATCAAGCTTCCAGTTGGAAACTGTAAAGGATTTTCATGCTAAGGTTAGCGCAATATTAAATATTACACCTGACCATCTTAACAGACATCATACTTTAGAACAGTATATTGTTGAGAAAGAGAAGATTGCGATCAATCAGACAAAGAAGGATTATGTAATACTTAATTATTCAGATCCTGTTTTAAGACAGTTTGCACAGGAGACAACAGCTACTCCTATTTTCTTTAGCTCAGAGGAAAAACTTGACAAAGGATTTTATCTTGTAGGTGATCTGATTTGTATGAAGAACCCTTTCCAGCTTAATCCTATTGAGGAGAAGCTTATTAGCGCCAGCGAGCTGAATATTATCGGTAAGCATAATCTTGAAAACGCTATGGCCGCCATAGCTATGGCTTATGTATACGATGTTCCGATGGAAAACATTATTAAAACCTGCCAGGAATTTAAGGCAGTTGCTCATAGAATAGAATTTGTAGCAGAGAAAAATGGTGTAGTATTCTATAATGATTCTAAGGGTACAAACGTTGACGCTGCTATAAAGGGTATACAGGCTATGACCAGAAAGACCTGCCTTATAGGTGGGGGCTATGATAAGGGTGCTGATTTCACAGAATGGATTGAAAGCTTTGATGGCAAGGTTAAAAAGCTTGTACTAATTGGACAGACTAGAGAAAAGATAGCTGAATGCTGCGAGAAATGTGGATTTAAGGATTATGTTCTGGCAGACACTTTTGAGGAAGCTTTGGATATTTGCGTTAAGAATGTAGAAAAAGGAGATGCTGTTCTTTTATCACCAGCATGTGCAAGCTGGGGTATGTTTGGTAATTATGAACAGCGTGGAGATATATTTAAAGAGCTTGTGAAAAAGCTTTAATGTAAAAGGAGTATTTGATGGGGCGTAATGGTAATGTAAGAAAACAGAATACTGGAAAATCGTTTTTTGATTTCACCTTACTGTTCATAGTTATATTCCTGCTATGCTTTGGACTTGTTATGCTATATAGCGTAAGCTCCTATGAAGCAAACATCAAATTTGGTGATTCAGCCTATTATTTAAAGAAGCAGGTTGCAGCTACGATATTCGGTGTAGTAGCTATGGTTATTACGATGCTTGTTAATTATCATTTGTGGCAGAGAGTATACATGATAGCATACATTACATCTGCTGTATTGATAGCATTGGTGCTTACCCCGCTTGGAATGACCATCAATGGAGCCAGAAGATGGCTGAATCTGGGCGTATCTCTTCAGCCTGCAGAGGTTGCGAAGGTCGGTATGATTGTATTTTTTGCCAGTATAATATGCCGAATGGGAAGAGGCGTACAGACAAGGAAAGGTTTTTGGGTTGTAATAGGAATGTCGCTGCCTATAGCCGGAATGATTCTTCTTATTACGAGAAATCTGAGCTCTGCCATAATTATATTTGGAATAGTTATTACAATGCTTTTTGTGTCTACCCCAAACTATAAAGAATATTTATATGTTGCTTTAGCGGTGGCAGCTTTTGCGATTTTGGTGATTGTTTTGGTGGATAAGGGAGTCCTGCCTGAAGATTTATCATACCGTCTTGCCAGAATAAAGGCATGGCGTAATCCGGAAGCTTACGCGTCTACAACGGGCTTTCAGACTTTGCAATCACTATATGCCATAGGTTCGGGCAATATTTTTGGAAAAGGCCTCGGACAGAGTATGCAAAAGTTAGGCTTTATTCCCGAAGCACAGAACGATATGGTTTTTTCGATTATTTGTGAAGAATTGGGACTATTTGGAGCATTTGCAATACTTATGCTCTTCCTTTTGATGATATGGAGATTTTTGATCATTGCGAATAACGCACCTGATTTATTTGGAGCATTGTTAGTGGTTGGGGTGCTTGCTCATATTTCTATTCAGGTTATATTAAACGTTGCCGTAGTTACCAATACTATTCCTAATACAGGTATTACATTACCTTTTATAAGCTATGGAGGCTCCTCTGTAGTATTTCTTCTTACAGAAATTGGACTGGTGCTAAGCGTTTCAAGGGGAATAGTTTTTGAATAGGCAGAAAAAAATTAAGGAATTTATCAGATGGGTATTACTAAAGGAAAGAAGACAGAGAAGATAAAAACTGAAAAACCTAAAATCGAAAAGCCTAAGAAGGTAAAACCTGTCAAAACACAGAAGAGTAAGCCTGATAAAGTAAAGAAAGATAAAGCTGATAAGGTTCAAAAGAAAAAAACTGGTAAAGAACAAAAAAGAAAAACGGTAAAGATACAGGATATAAAAAATAAGCAGGAGAAGGCAGAAAAGAAGCTAGATCTTAAGCTTGATTTTAATACAAATTCCAAACCGGATTATAAGCCGGACTTTGTGCCAATACAAAAACAGGATTATAAGCCAGGCTTTATGCCGATACAAAAATCAGAATACAAACCTGATATAAAACCGGATTATAGACCGGACATTAAACCGGAATCAGATTTTGAAGAGGAATCAAAACCAATTCCAAAGGTTCTGAAAATGGTGTTGATATATTTAGTAATAATGCTATTTCTGATTTTGCTAACACTTGTTATAAAATACGAATTTTCCATAACATCTGTTAAGGTAGTAGGAAATGAACATTATTCAGCCAGAGAGATAGAAAATATGGTTCTCAATGGCAGCCACGGAAGAAATTCTATTTTTCTTTATTTGAAATACAGAAACAGGAAAAAAGAAGATATTCCATTTATTGAACAGATGGATGTCGAGCTTATATCGCCAACATCTGTACGTATCCAGGTTTATGAGAAGGCAATAGCTGGATATGTTGAGTATCTGGGACATTATTTGTACTTTGATAAAGATGGTATAGTGGTGGAAAGCTCCACTGAGCAGATAGAGGGTATTCCTTTTGTTACAGGCCTTCATTTTGATCATGTTATATTACATGAAAAGCTACCTGTTGAGAATGATGAAATATTCAGACTTATACTGAATATTACTCAGCTTTTGACAAAGTATAATATTGCTAC
>JAZUFJ010000034.1:0-2160 GCA_045640645.1 Lachnospiraceae bacterium | reverse complement strand
TTCCGTTTCCTCACTGGAAACCTTAACAGTTCTTGGAAGACCTGTAACAAGGTTACGTCCTCTTACTTCCAGATAGTCAATCTCTGGTCTCTTAAATGCTGTACCAATTTTTATCTTAAGCTCTTCTGCTGTTCTTTCACCAATAAGCAGATTGTGCTTTTTTCTCATGTATCTGACAATAGCTTCATCGAAGTCATCACCAGCAATTTTAATTGATGTAGATACAACAGCACCGCCAAGACAAATAACTGCTATATCAGTAGTACCACCACCGATATCAACGATCATGTTACCCTGTGGCTTTGAAATATCAATTCCTGCACCAATTGCTGCTGCGATAGGCTCCTCAATGATTTCTACGAATCTTGCTCCAGCCTGGTATGTAGCATCTTCTACGGCCTTTTTCTCAACTTCTGTAACTCCTGATGGTACACACACGCTGATACGAGGCTTTCTAAAACTCTTCTTACCAATGGCCTTCTGGATGAAATACTTAAGCATCTTCTCTGTAACTGTGTAGTCTGAAATAACACCCTGTCTAAGAGGTCTTACAGCTACGATGTTACCTGGTGTACGTCCAAGCATAAGTCTTGCATCTTCGCCTATTGCCTTGATCTTATTAGTATCTCTGTCAAAAGCAACTACTGAAGGCTCTTTTAGCACTACACCCTTGCCTCTAACATATACGAGAATACTTGCTGTTCCTAAATCTATTCCAATGTCGGTATAAGCCATAACTATTGTCTCCTAAATAATCCCTTATCTTTAAAGCAGGTTTTCCTGCTTTACGCCCACTCCTAGGCATAAACATACAGATATAGTATACCTCAATATAATAGACTTTTCAATTTCTATTCATTCATATACATATGATTTATCAAAAAAACACAGAGGCATATGAAAGCGACAAGTCCCTTTGTCATTTTCATACGCCTCCGTGCTATATTTTATATCGGATAGAAAACGTAATACTTTATACTATTTACTTAAATATTTTTTGATATAGTGACCGGTATATGATTCTTTAACCTCGGCTACTTCTTCCGGAGTTCCAGTTGCTATTACAGTTCCTCCGCCTTCGCCACCTTCAGGTCCCATATCGATTATATAATCAGCTGTCTTTATAACGTCGAGATTGTGTTCAATTACAACAACTGTATTTCCGCCTTCCTTAAGTCTTGCCAATATGTCTACAAGCTTATGGACATCAGCAAAATGAAGTCCTGTCGTTGGTTCATCAAGAACATATATTGTTTTTCCAGTACTCTTTTTGCTAAGCTCAGTTGCAAGCTTGATTCTCTGAGCCTCCCCTCCTGAAAGAGTTGTAGAAGGTTGTCCCAGCTTAACATATGAAAGGCCTACATCGTTTAATGTTTCTATCTTTCTTCGTATACTTGGAAGGTTCTCAAAAAATGGAACCGCTTCCTCAATTGTCATATCCAGAACATCAAATATATTTTTACCTTTGTATTTTACCTCAAGAGTCTCTCTGTTATATCTCTTTCCGTTGCATACCTCACATGGTACATATACATCTGGAAGAAAATGCATTTCTATCTTTACAATACCATCTCCGCCACAGGCCTCACACCTTCCGCCCTTTACATTAAAGCTGAATCTTCCTTTGCTATAGCCACGCATTTTTGCATCCGGTGTAGACGCAAATAAATCCCTTATTAGATCAAAAACTCCTGTGTATGTTGCAGGATTTGATCTTGGCGTACGCCCAATAGGAGACTGATCTATATTTATTATTTTATCAAGCTTATCAAAACCTTTTAAATCCTTATGTTTTCCAGGAATAACCCTTGCGCGGTTAAGCTCTTTTACTAATCGCTTATAAAGAATCTCATTAATTAGCGAGCTCTTACCAGAGCCTGAAACACCAGTAACGCAGGTAAATACACCTGTAGGAATCTTTACATCGATATTTTTAAGATTATTTTCTGAGGCGCCCTTAATTGTAAGGTAACCTGTAGGTTTTCTTCTGTTATCTGGAACCTTAATCGATTTAGCTCCTGAAAGATACTGGCCTGTAATCGACTCAGGGACTTTCATTATTTCCTCGGCAGTTCCCTGAGCAATAACCCTACCGCCATTTGTACCTGCCATTGGTCCTATATCAATTATGTGATCTGCAGCAAACATTGTATCTTCATC
>JAZUFJ010000033.1:0-5926 GCA_045640645.1 Lachnospiraceae bacterium | reverse complement strand
CTTCTGTTTCAATATCCATAACATTGCCCGTTTTTACACCACCCACATAAACAAATCGAAAACCCTCAGCTTCCATATAGTCCCATCTGCGTATATCACAAGTCATCTCATCCGGATTTTCTTCAAATGTCATAGACATTTCATAGTATGCCGGCTCTAAGTTTACATAATTACTTGATTTCATACTGCCCTTAATAGAATATTCTCTTAAATCTCCACGCATATTCTCTTTTCGATAATTACCTGTGTCCTGCAAATAGTCATATAAAATCATAGGCGAAAAAAGAGTATCTTCGTCTGTCTCATATTCAATATTAAAGCCTGAAAGAGAAGCATCTAATAAGCCTTTTGCTTCCTCTATAGGAGCCAAATTGGGTATATTATCTATATATACATATGTATCCTGACTGACTCCATTTTTTATCTCCACATCATGAGATACAAATGCGTAGGAGTAAAACGCCCCTGTGACATCTATATCCCCATCAAATCCGTATTCCTCACAATATGATAATAATTGCTCCCGTATTATCTCATTAGGATCAATTTTTTCATAATTTGAATATACTTTTTCATCTTCAAGATTAACGATCGCTGTATAATGCGCATCTCCTGCTTTGAACTGAGCCTCTACAATATGGCTAGGATATCTGGAGCTAAATGCAGGGTCTCCCTTATTACAGCCATTTATCATACCACAGTACGTAATACTAGCCTTTTCCGGAAGCTTACTAATGTAATCCTCCAGCAAAGGCTGTCCCTGTTTTACCATCGTCTCAGCCTGCATAGATACATACCCCTCTGTTTCACAGCCTGTAAGAGCAATAGTAAATAATATCATTAATAAAATTATAAACGCGTTTTTCCTTTTTTCACACATATCCCATCCAACAATCATAATCAGCTTACAAGCTAATCCCATAAATTGGCTATAAAACCAAATCGATAACCGGCATTGCTGCCATACCTCCAGACATGTCAAAGCCTCCGGCTGGAATATCTGGCGCAGCCTGCCCTGATTGTACCTTTTCCAAATGGTCAAACATCGCCTTTAAATACTCTGCATCGGCCTTGACCATATCCTTCATTTCTTTGTTTCTATGCTTTATTTGCATCTCTTTCAGATCACCTGCGTCCATATCCGGATCAAAAGCCATTAGACTATCCTCTAATTCCTCAAGACCTGTATCCTCCAGTAATTCCTTTAAACTATCGCTGAATTCTTCCAACATTTCTTCACTAAGCATATCTATGCTGGAAATTGCCTGCTCAAAATTTGGCATAGCCTGTGTCATGTCAAAAAGGGCCTCTAGAGAATATTCATCCTCATATTGTTCCGGCATATCCTCTTCCGGGATCTCATCTCCGCTATCTTCAGTTTCTTTATCTTCTTCTAATTCTTCTTTCTCAGGCTCCTCTGTTTCTATTCCGGTAGCTCCCATACCAGCCTTTGCAAGCTCTTCCTCTACTAGATGCTTAACCTTCTTTTTCGCCACTCTTTCCATGGCCTTTGCGTGTTCTAAAGCTGCCTCTATCTCTTCGCTATCATATTTACCGCTCAGCTTTTCCCGCTTCAGTCTAAGCACTTCTCTTCTGGCCTGACCTTCCACCTGCCTTGCCGCTACAGAGGTCTTACTACGCATGATTTGAGAAGATATATTCTTAAAGTTATATTTCAGCTTTTTAACCTTCATGGCAGTATTATTTGCGCTCTGTCTCTGGGCTCTTATACTTTCTCCATAGCTTTTGGTACTATCGAGAATAGAATTAGTATTAATACCTGTGTTATCAGCCTTACCATTAAGCTTTCTAACCATCTCTTTAAGATTGCTATCTTTTCTTCTGTCTACTATCTCCTTCGTACCTCGTTTGGGTTGTATATTGCCATAGAGAGTATTCTGAGCTCTATTTTGATTACTTAAATATGATGCGTTTATCATCTTTTTTCATCCCTTACATTATGTCAACTACAGATATAATTTCCTTAATTAACCTTTAAAATCTATAGACTGTCCTACTTTGCTCTCTTCCTCTGTCATAACATTATTAAAAGAATTATCATAAGCATATTTTGATACTCTGTTTATAAGAGCCTCTATAGAATCAGCCTCAAATTCTATATATTCTTTATCCATATCAATCTCTTCGCTGTCTTTCTGTTTTGAGATATCAGCTGAATTACCATCTTTTTTCACAGAATCTTTGTCTTTTATATCTTTACGCATCTTTTCAATACGGTCTTTTGCAGCTTCCTTTTCAGCTTTTTTCTTATTTTTAATATCAGCTGCCTTCTTTGCAGCCCTTTTCTTTTCTATCATCTTATTTTGAGCTTCGTTTGATTTCTCAATAGTAGCAAAATATGATATCTTTCCATCAGAGCCTACGCTCATACCAAAGTTTTTAACATTTGCGCCACTGCTCATAAGACTGTTTTTTGCTTCCTGAAGCTTTGTCTGAGACATAGCAATTATACCTTCATATTTCTTTCTGAAGGATTCATCGTTTGCCATTCTTTCAATCTTATCTTCATCTATAAGTACCACTGGCTTGCTGGCATTACCATAAGCTGCTGCATTGGATGCAACCTGTGATTTCATATCCTTGCTTACAAGTATAAAATCCATTCCATGGAACTTCTTTTTAAGGCTGTCATAATATTCTTTTGCTTTATCAGATAAGTTTGTATCACCTATTACTGTACCATATCCCTCTTTCACCTTTGGGACCAATGAGCTGGCTGTATCCAAAGGCTTCCATTCTGTAACCTTTACCTTATTGTCATTTTTTCCAGAGCCTGCTGCCTGTGTTCCATTATTGGTTTTTATATCTCTTGAGCTACTGCTATTTGTATTCTTTTCTGATTTATTTGCCTGATTATTCCAAACCTGATTAGTCTGTTTATAGCTTGAAATGTTCATGAAATTACCTGTCATAGTGTTCATCCCTCCATATAACCTTTGATATTATGTTTTATCCCACATAGGTTCATAAATATGTCTGTCCTTTATCTAAACCTGATTTTCCTAACTGATTCAATATAAAAAATACACAAGCTCACAATATGGGAGGTCAAGGATGAACTGAAATATCAGATATTAAGAGCAATGCCAGATTATCAATTGATATAGCACTGCCTGTCAAAGATTTGTACAGCTGTCAGCTTAAGCTTCGCTGTAAAACAAAAACCGATATAAAGATAAGATTTTTCACTTCATCCTTGAAGTATATTTCATCTCAATTCCATTTGAGAACTTTCCTTATCTTGTATATCGGCTATTTATTATAAATGTTTATATATTTTTATATTTTTTTTGAAGTTATAATATTACTACTTTAATGAAAAATAACTTTGACACTTATACCATCGCAAATCCAGCGATCAAAAATGCTATCACTGAGAGAACTGCTCCTCCTACCGCATATGGAGCCTGGCTGACTGCATGGTCCATGTTGTCGATCTCGCATGTAGCAGAAGATAATACTGTAGCATCAGAATAGAAGCATGCATGACTTCCGAATACACCACCTGATACAACAGCTGCAAGGACTAATAAAATATTTCCGTTAAGTGCCAGCGCAAGAGGTACTACGATAGGAAGTGATATAACCTCGATACCCCAGAAAGAGCTTGTGATAAAGGTTAAAGCTGCAAGAATAACAAATACCACTGCCGGAAGAACCGCACCATTAAGATATGGCTGTACCAAAGATATAACATATCCTGAAAGGTTCATCTCTCCACATGCAGTTTTTACCAGGAAAGAAGCTAAAAGAATAGCTAATACTGGAAGCATGTCTGCAAAACCTTCAATAAACAACTCGCTAAAACGGCTAAAGCTCATAAGCTTTCTTGGTACGAATAAAAGTAAACATACAAATAATGTTGAAATAATAGCTATCAACATATCGCTTGTGATAATCGTTACGCCTATTAAAACAGCCATAGGAATAAGGAAATCTATAGCCTTTCCCGGTGGAATCACCTTTCTAGGCTTCTCAAGCATTGATTTAACAGCGTGAGTCTGTGCATCGGCCTCCATACCGGCTACGGTGTAATCACCTGTTTCATCTACAACCTCTACTGGAGAGATTGTACCAATTTCTCCACTTCTAACACGCTCATATGCTTTCTTCATAGCGCCTACCTTTGGCACCACACCAAATGCAAATAAGAATGTGAGTAAAAGAGCTATAATAGGATAAAACATAAATGGAATAACATGCATATATGTCTCTATTCCACCACCAAATCCAAGGCTGGCAACTGCTGCCTCTTCCATAAATATTCCTGCATAAAATACAGACCAGGTTGAAAATGGAAGAAGAGCACATACCGGTGCACCAGTAGAGTCGATAACATAAGCAAGAGCTTCACGTGGTACCTTTCTCTCATCGCATACCTTTTTCATACAGGTACCAATAGTCATAATATTTAAATAATCGTCTACGAAAATGATACATCCTAAAATAGATGATGTAATCAAGGCTGAACGCTCAGACTTACAAAATCTTAATACCATTTTTGAAAAGCCTTCTGTTCCACGTGCTTCTCTCAGTAAGAAAATAAGAGAACCAAACAGGCCACAAATTAACAAAATATATTCATTATCAGCATTACTTATCTCATCCAGTACAAGCTCACACCAAGGTGCAAGGAAACCAAAGCCATACATAATAATGTATGCTACCAATGAGCCAAATATCAAAGCCTCAAAAGACTTTTTGGTTTTAAATGCAAAAATCAGCATTGCTGCAGGCGGCAGCAAACAAAGCCATCCATAATCCATCTTTTCGTTCTCCTCATTTTTTCATAATATTTATGTCAAATTATTTTGACCCAGATTATTTTCCAAGACGATATTTGAAATCAGCATAGCCAAATTCTTTTATTGTCTCGATCGCCCCATCTTCTTTAAGACAAAGTATTGAAGGAAGTGGCATACCATTAAAGGTATTGTTTTTACAGGTGCTATAGATAGCCATATCTCCAAAAATAAGCATATCTCCTATTTCCGGTCTCTCATCAAAGCTGTAATCATCTATAACATCTCCTGCCAGACAGGTTGGACCTCCCAGCCTAACATCTATCGCCCTTTCACCTTTTTCATATGCATTATATAAAGGCGGTGTATATGGCATTTCTATAACATCAGGTGTATGACAGGCAGCGCTCATATCCAATATTGCCAGCTCTGTTTCACCATTTTTTAATGTATCAAGTACTCTTGTTAGAAGATATCCGCTATTAAGAGCACACGCCTCTCCTGGTTCCAGATAAACCTCCAGGTCCCAGGTTTCTTTTACCCTTTTTATACATTTCTCCAAAAGCTCTATATTATAATCATCTCGGGTGATATGATGTCCTCCACCCATATTGATCCATTTAACCCTTTTTAAAATGTCACCAAACTTCTCCTCTACAGCCTTCAGGGTAATCTCAAGAGCATCTGCATCCTGCTCACATAAGGTATGAAAATGGATACCGGATAGCATCTCCATCGCTTCCTCATCCATCTGCATATCCCATTGTTCCCTTGTTGTTCCCAGCCTGCTGCCCTTTGCACAGGGATCGTATATCTCATGTCCTTCCTGTGTTGAGCATTCCGGGTTGATACGCAGCCCTATCTCCTTACCTGCCTGTACAGCCTTTTTTCCATATCTTTTAAGCTGTCCTGGAGAATTAAATACTATGTGGTCAGCATATTCTAAGAGCTCATCAAACTCATCCTCTCTATATGCCCCGCAAAATACATGCACCTCTTTATCAGGCATCTCCTCTTTCCCAAGCCTTGCCTCAAAAAGGCCGCTTGCCTCGGTTCCCGCAAGATAAGGCTCCAGAACAGGATACATATCATAATTGGAAAAAGCCTTCTGAGCTAAAAGGATCTTACAACCTGTCCTCTCTGATACCCCTGCTAAAATTTCT
>JAZUFJ010000032.1:0-2417 GCA_045640645.1 Lachnospiraceae bacterium | reverse complement strand
GCATATGATTTTCACCGGAAATCCTGGTACAGGAAAGACTACTATAGCCAGAATCATGGTTGATCTGCTATATGATGTAGGAATCATAAAAGAAAGAAAATACATCGAGGTAGAGCGTAAGGATCTTGTAGGAGAATTTATAGGAAAAACAGCGATAAAGACCGGAGAGGTTATAGAGAGAGCGTTAAATGGTGTTCTTTTTATTGATGAAGCATATTCTCTTGCACCTGGTGATACTAGTGGAGATTTCGGAGCTGAGGCGGTAGCTACCCTTATTAAGGCCATGGAGGACCATAAGGGAGATTTGATTGTAATATTTGCAGGATATCGCGATGAAATGCGCCGTTTTGAGAAAATAAATCCTGGTATTTCATCAAGAATAGGCTATAGATTTGATTTCGAAGATTATTCATGCAGCGAGCTTGTAAATATGTTTACAAACTGCGTTACAAAAGCTGGCTTTACAATTGACGCTGATGCACGTAAACGTGTGGAAACTGTTATGGACTACTATCGCCGTAAGCAGAACTTTGGAAATGGACGTTTTGTTTCACGCCTGTGGCAGAATACCTTAACAAAGCATGCGTTAAATTACAGTGAAAGTATGGAAAAGCCTGAATTACAGGAAGGTATTTTGAGCGAAGCTGTGGTCACAAGCGCCGGGGCTTCAGTTACGGAGGATAGTACGCAGAATACTTTGAGCCAGGCAAGCAACAGAGAAATAAATAATATAGATGGCTTAGGCAAGGAAACGATAGCTGCAGCCAGAAGTGTTAAACAATCTGTGATTGCAGATGAAGATTTAAGTGATGTATATCAGGAAAGTGACCAGATAATAGATAAGTCAGAAAACAGTAATACATCTGATATTATGCGTATTACTGAGAAGGACATTCCTTCAATCGCTGAGATGAATAATTCATCCCTTAAAAAGAGCAACAATGCCAGCCTTGAAGGCCTTATTGGACTTGGTGCTGTGAAAGCTCAAATGGAAGTATTCGAGAGATGGGTTAAGTTCTCTGTAGACGCTAAGGAAAAAGGCTTAAAGATCCCTGCAACTTCACTGCACATGATTTTCTCTGGTAATCCGGGAACTGGTAAGACTACAGTAGCCAGAATCGTTGCCCAAAAGCTTTACGATCTTGGCGTTATAATGGAAAACAAGGTTGTAGAGGCTGACAGGTCTAAGTTGGTTAGCAATCACGTTGGTGATACAGCGTTAAAGACTCATGATGTCATCGAAAGCGCAATGGGAGGCGTGCTGTTTATAGACGAAGCTTATATGCTTGCAGAAGAGGGCTCAGCTTATAATTTTGGTGCAGAGGCTGTTAATACTCTTATGAAGGAAATGGAAGATAAAAAGGACGATTTTGTGGTTATCTTTGCCGGATATAAGAAAGAGATGAGTGATTTCTTAAGGATTAATCCTGGTATCGAATCACGAATAGGCTATACCTTTGATTTCGAAGATTATACAGCGGAAGAGCTTCTTGCCATCTTTGATAAAAAGATGAAGGATTACGGCTTCACATTAGATGAGGAAGCAAATGAGGCCGCCTTTAAGGTATTTAAATATTTCAGCCATGTTCCAAATTTTGGAAATGGACGTTTTGTTGATAAGATTATCAGCCAGACTCTTATGAATCAGTCTAAGAGCTATACCTTTGACACAATGAATTATATAGGCGCGGAAGATATTCCTTCCTTAGAAGATATGTCAAAGACTATGAGCAACAATGAAAGATTTATTATGCCGAATACTCTTTCTAAAGAAGATAAACAGCGTATCGCTACTCATGAGATCGGTCATGCAGTGGTACACAGTGCCTTAATTCCTGAGGAGCCAATTATAAAGGTTACTATTGAGCCAGAGGGCACAGGAAATATGGGTTATGTAGAGTATGCTAATAGTGGCAGTCCTGTTAGGACAAAGTCTGCATTCCTTAACGAGATTACCAGCGCTCTTGCAGGCCTTGAGGCGGAAAAGGTATTCTACAGTGAGCCTTCATCAGGCGGTACTGCCGACCTTGCTAAAGCTAAAGATATAGCTGCCCGCATGATAAACGATCTTGGCATGGGTGAGAACAGCTTTGGAATCGGTGATAATGACCTTATGTCTTCAATGGAGATCAATTCAATTATTGAAGAATGCCGTGAAAAAGCACATCAGATCATCGAAAACAACAAAGCTAAGGTTACAGAACTGGTAGAAGCTCTTATGGAGAAAGAATGCCTTAGCGGAGAAGAAGTGATGAACATGTTTAATAAATGAGTTAGCCTAGCCAAAATGATGAACATGTATAATAATTGAACTAGTGCCGAATAAGTAAAAATATGTTTTTAGATTAAATTATGTTATACTAGTATTTTAAGAAAATAAGGCTCGCCCTTTGGGAGAGCTGTCACCGAAGGTGACT
>JAZUFJ010000031.1:0-2906 GCA_045640645.1 Lachnospiraceae bacterium | reverse complement strand
GTCTTCCCAACGCCCAAATCTCCTATCAGAGTATATATATCTCCTGGCTTTGATTGTTCTCCAAGCTTTTTTCCTAGCTCAAATGTCTCTTCAAAACTATTTGTCTCTACTATCATAGTCTAATATTCACCTTTTTAGGATCCATATGGGATGATATCATTTTTATAACATCTTCCTGCTTTTCTTTAAGATCTTCCCTTGGAAAAAGGCAAGCGTTTACCTTGCTGGTATAAATAATAATATTCTTATTTGTGGAAACAGCCTTAACCATGTCTTTCCAAGCCTGAAAGTCCTTCGCTTCACCAGCAGTAACCTCAATTCCTTCTTCTGTAAGACAGTAATGTAAAGGTTGCTTAAATGCTGGTGTAAGCTTTACCTGTTTTCTGGCATTTGCAAATAATGCCACTGGCAGATAAAGAGTCACGAGTATACCTCCAAATAAAAATGTTGGTGTTTTATATGCGAAAAAACCAATCAGCAAAATGATTCCTACTATCTCTCCCAGAATACCTGAAAAACTGGTAAACGTATGTCTTAACATATAATCATACAACTTTCCTGTTGTCATCTTTACATCAAATTCTATATTCATAGTGTGCCTCTAAAATATTATAATTTCATCATATTATAACTTCATCGTAAGAGATATTCTCTTCTTAGCTACGTCCACATCCAATACCTTAACGTCAACTACATCTCCTACCGCTACCGCCTCTAAAGGATGCTTTATATAACGATCTGTAATCTGTGATATATGCACAAGACCATCCTGATGTACTCCTATATCCACAAATACACCAAAATCTATAACATTTCTAACTGTTCCTTTAAGTACCATTCCTGGTTTTAGATCCTTCATTTCAAGAACATCAGATCTTAAGATAGGCTTCGGCATATCATCTCTTGGATCTCTTAATGGCTTTTCCAATTCCTTAATAATGTCTGTTAAGGTGATCTCGCCTATTCCAAGCTCCTCCGCAAGCTTAGCCTTATTTGATATTTTCTTTTCTATCATACTAATAGACTTAACCTGCTGCACTTCTTCAGACTTATCAGGAGTATTGTCTATTACAACACCACCACCCATTGCCTGCATGAGCGCCTGTCCCATAGCGGTATTCTGGTTCTTAATCATTGGCTTTGGTGCCGGTTTACGTTCTTTCTTTTTAGGAGCAGCATTGGTTTTACCAAGTGCTTTATCCTTAGCCGCCTGAATCTGAATCTCCCTAACATCATCCATAGTAAGGTTCAACTTTTCAAGAAGCTTTATCGTTGCCTCATAAGATTCTGGATGAACACTTGTGGCATCCAAAGGATTTTCACCGTTCATTATTCTCATAAAACCAGCACATTGTTCAAAAGCTTTTGGACCAAGCTTTGCAACTTTTAAAAGCTGATTTCTGTTTGTGAATCTTCCATTCTTTTCTCGGTAATCCACTATATTTTTTGCTATTACCTTTGAAACACCTGAAATGTATTCCAAAAGGGAAGCTGAGGCTGTGTTTAGATCTACCCCTACTTTGTTTACACTATCCTCGACAACCCCATTAAGTGCATCTGATAATTTTTTCTGGTTCATGTCATGCTGGTACTGACCAACACCTATTGATTTTGGATCAATTTTTACCAGCTCAGCTAAAGGATCCTGAAGTCTTCTCGCTATTGAAGCTGCACTTCTCTGTCCCACATCAAAATTAGGGAACTCTTCTGTTGCAAGCTTACTGGCAGAATAAACTGATGCTCCAGCCTCGTTTACTATGACATACTGTACTTTTTCATCTATTTCTTTAAGCAAGTCTACGATAACCATTTCTGATTCTCGGCTCGCAGTTCCATTTCCTACAGAAATAAGCGATACATTATACTTTTTGATTAATTTCTTTAGCTCGATTTTAGCTTCATCAACTTTAAACTGTGGCGCAGTAGGATAAATTACCTTTGTATCCAGAACCTTTCCTGTAGCATCTACTACAGCCAGCTTACATCCTGTTCTAAAAGCCGGATCCCATCCTAATACTACCTTTCCAGCTATAGGTGGCTGCAGAAGAAGCTGTTCTAAATTCTTTCCAAATACAGTAATAGCTCCATCCTCTGCCTTTTCGGTAAGGTCATTTCTTATTTCTCTTTCTATTGCAGGTGCTATAAGTCGATTATAGCTATCCTCCAATACCTCTTTTATAACATCATTAGTATTAGGATTATCTTTTACTATTACTTTTGTTTCTAAATATCTTATAATTTGCTCAACTGGTGCTGAAAGCTTAATTGTTAAAACCTTCTCAGCCTCACCTCTGTTAAGTGCCAGTACTCTGTGTCCAGCGATTTTCTTTACAGGTTCTTCAAAATTATAATACATCTCATATACAGACTCCTGCTTTTCGTCCTTTGCGCTAGATGAGATAATTCCATTTTCAAAAGTTGCCTCTCTGATATATTTACGATATTCAGCTTCATCAGATACTATTTCAGCAAGAATATCCTTTGCTCCATTTATAGCATCCTCCACTGTTGCTACTTCTTTTTCCGCATCTATATAGTCCATAGCGACCTCTGAAAGAGGTTTCTCAATAGACTGCTCCATAATAAGCATAGCTAAAGGCTCTAAGCCCTTTTCCTTCGCTATTGTAGCTCTTGTTCTACGTTTTGGACGATATGGTCTATATAAATCTTCTACGACAACGAGAGTTTCAGCTGCTAAGATCTGTGCCTTAAGCTCATCTGTGAGCTTTCCCTGCTCCTCAATACTTCCTATTACCTGATTCTTCTTCTCTTCAAGGTTTCTAAGGTATGTCAAACGTTCATTTAAATTTCTTAGCACCTCATCATTTAATGAACCGGTTACCTCTTTTCTGTATCTTGAAATAAATGGAATGGTATTTCCTTCGTCTATAAGCTTTATAGTGGCA
>JAZUFJ010000030.1:0-8867 GCA_045640645.1 Lachnospiraceae bacterium | reverse complement strand
GCTGTTCTTCTTCGTATGGATATTCACCATTTTCTACCCATGAACCGATCATCTGGCATAAAATACGTCTGAAATAATCATGTCTTGTATATGAAAGGAATGATCTTGAATCTGTAAGCATACCTATAAAGTTACCAAGACATGAAAGGTTCGCAAGTGATTTCATCTGATTAGCCATTCCTACATAATGATCATTGAACCACCATGCACTACCCTGCTGAATTTTATTCTTGATTCCATCACCCTGGAAACAGCCAATAACAGTTCCTATAGCTGCGTCATCAGCTGGATTCAATGAGTAAATGATTGTTTTTGGTACTTCATTATTAGCTGATAAAGCATTAAGATAATCAGCCATCTGAGCGCTTGGAGCGTAATTGTTTATACAATCATATCCTGTATCAGGACCAAGCTTTTCAAACATATATGCATTATTATCTCTCTTACATCCATAATGAAGCTGCATTACCCAGTTACGCTTATTATATTCTTTTCCAACAAAAAGCATGAAAGCTGTTTTATATTTAAGCTGTTCAATCTCTGTAAGAGCTTCCTTTTTAAGAGCTTTTTTAAGGATAGCATCTACCTCTTCATCTGAAGCTGGATAGTACATAACATACTCTAAACCATGATCTGATACTGAACAACCATTTTCAGCAAAGTAATCCATTCTATTTGAAAGAGCCTTCTTAACATCCTCAAAGCCTTCAATTTTTACTCCACTGGCCTTCTCAAGCTTTGCAATATAGTCTGTAAAATCAACCTTTTCAATGTTCATGGCCTTGTCAGGTCTCCAAGCTGGTAAAACCTGAACCTCGAATGTATCATCAGCTTTAATTTTCTGATGCCATTCTAAAGAATCGATAGGATCATCTGTAGTACATATAAGCTTTACATTAGATTTTCTGATAAGATTACGAACAGAAAACTCCTTTGTCTGAAGCTTTGAATTACATAAATTCCACACTTCTTCTGCTGTATTTCCATTAAGGTTTCCCTCGAAACCAAAATAATATCTAAGCTCTAAATGTGACCAGTGATATAATGGGTTTCCAATAAGCTTTGGTAATGTTTCAGCCCACTTCTGGAATTTTTCTCTATCAGTAGCATCTCCTGTTACATACTTTTCATCTACTCCGTTTGTACGCATCTGACGCCATTTATAATGATCTCCGCCAAGCCATACCTGAGCGATATTGTCAAACTGTCTGTCTTCATAGATTTCCTTTGGATTAATATGACAGTGATAATCGAGAACTGGAATCTTTGTCATATCTGCATAGTTCTTATAAAGAGTTTTTGCAACCTCAGTATTTAATAAAAAATCCTGATCCATAAATGCTTTCATTTCTTTTCCTCCAATGTAATCAAAAATATATACTACTCTATAAAGTAACGCCTTGCTTAAATATCGCAAGATCTCTAAAACCTTCTTTTTCGCTCTTTACCAGCTCACCGCTTGCGATCTTAAGGACATGCTCATAAAGCTCCATTCCTAACATGTCCAAATCAGTTCCTTCATTTAGAAGTCTTCCACAATCAAAGTCAATCCAGCCATTTTTCTTTTCAAATAAAGGTGTATTAGTGGATATCTTCATAGTAGGCACCGCAGTAGCAAATGGAGTACCTCTACCTGTAGTAAACAATACAATCTGTGCTCCGCTTATAGCAAGTGCAGTTGAGGCAACAAGATCATTTCCTGGTGCAGATAAAAGATTAAGACCTGCCTTTTCATGCTTCTTTCCATATTTTAATACATCAACAACCTTAAAGCTTCCAGATTTCTGTGTGCAGCCTAAGGCTTTATCTTCAAGAGATGAAATACCACCTTTTTTATTACCTGGTGAAGGGTTCTCATAAATTGTCTGGTTATGGAATCTGAAGTAATCTTTAAAATCATTTATTAAATGAACTGTTTTCTCAAATGTTTCCTTGTTCTCACATCTGTCCATAAGAATGGTCTCAGCTCCGAACATCTCTGGAACCTCTGTAAGAATAGTTGTACCTCCAACAGATATAAGATAATCAGAAAATCTACCAACTGTAGGATTAGCTGTAATACCTGAAAGACCATCTGAGCCTCCGCATTTAAGACCAATCACCAGCTTATCAACAGAAATCTTAGTACGCTTTACTTTCTTTGCGTTATCACAAAGCTCCTTCATAAGCTTTATGCCCTCTTCGATTTCGTCCTCTACATCCTGACACTGCAAAAAGCGTACTCTTGTCTCGTCATATTCTCCAATATATTCCTTTAACACTTCTATATTGGAATTTTCACATCCAAGACCTAAAACCAGTACTCCACCAACATTTGGATGATGCACTAAAGATGCTAAAGCCTCTCTTGTATTTTCCTGATCATCTCCCATCTGGGAACAACCATATGGATGTGCATAAGCTATAACAGCCTCAATATTTTCACAAACCATATCCTGACATCTGTTAGCTATAGCTTTAGCATTGGCGTTTACACAGCCAACAGTAGGCAATACCCAGAGCTCGTTTCTTACTCCTGCCCTTCCATCTTTCCTTTCATAGCCCATAAAATATCTTTTATCTTCTGCTATTTTATCAGCTACAGCTTTTTCCATGTTCTCATCAGGATAGTTAGGATGATATTCATAAGTAAGATCATCACCTAAATTGGTCTTTAAATTCTGAACATGAACATGTGAACCTTTTTTTATGTCTTCAGTAGCATGTCCAATAGGAAAACCATATTTTATAACATCTGCCTGAGCTGATATATCGCTAAGGGCTATCTTATGTCCTCTTGGAATATCCTCAATAGCTTCTACCTCTAAGCCATCTACTGATATAACCCTACCTTTAGCTATGTCTGCCAAAGCAACTGCTACATTATCGTTTGAATGTATCTTTATATATTCCTGCATTGTATTACCCAAAAACCTTTTCCATAGTTGCTCTCATACCAATTTCTCTAATATCACTTAAATATGCTGTAATAGCATCGCAAAGACCATCAATCTCTGTTAAATCCTGTCCCCAGAACTCTGTATTTGATAATACAGCATTAGCGAATTCGCCTGCGGCCTTTCCTGAATAGTCCTTAAAGAACTCAAGAACGCTCATATCATCAAGTATCTGATATTCGTTTCCATCTCTATGTCCGATAAGAGCCTTGTCTCTTATCTCATCACCTGTATAGAAAGCCATAAGAGCAGCTAAAGAGAAAGTCAAGTGTGCAGGAAGCTTGCCTTCATTCTTAATATAGTCAAGGAAGCTAGGCATACATCTTGCTCTCCATTTTGATACAGAGTTCAAAGATATTGCTAAATGTGCATGCTTAACATAAGGATTATTAAATCTTGTAAGAACTGCCTCTGCAAAATCAATAAGATCCTGTTTTGGTAAAGTAAGTGTAGGGATAACTTCATCAAAGATAGTAGCCTTAATATAATTCAGTATAAGCTCATCATTCATTGACTCTAATACAATGTCATTTCCTGCAAGATATGAAGCCAATACAAATGAAGTGTGAGCACCGTTAAGTATTCTAACTTTACGCTGTTTATAAGGCTTCTGATTATCTGTAAAGATAACTGGAAGACCTACCTTAGGAAGAGGAAGCTCATTGCTGATATCCTTAGGGCTCTCGATAACCCATAAAGCAAATGGTTCACCTGTTACAATAAGATCATCCTGATAGCCAAATTCCTTACATAATTCCTCTGCCTCATCTCTTGGATATCCTGTTACTATTCTATCTACAAGAGTAGAAGTAAATACACATGCTTCGTTAAGCCAGTTTACAAATTCATCTGATAAATTCCAAAGCTTTGCAAACTTAAGAACACATTCCTTTAAATGAATTCCATTATCATCAATAAGTTCTACAGGAAGCATAATTAATCCCTTATCCATAGCACCATTGAAATGTTCAAATCTTTCATATAAAAATTTTGTTAACTTTCCTGGGTATGTCTTTGGAGGATTATATTCAAACTTATCTGTGTCATCATATACAATACCTGCTTCTGTTGTGTTTGATACGATAAATCTTAATGTATCAAGCTTTGCAAAAGCTGAATACTTTTCATATTCCTCACATGCTCCTACAGCATCAGCAACGCTTGTTACTATTCTATTGATTCTCTGAGCCTTTCCTTCATGTATACCTCTAAGCTGAACTGTATACTGACAGTCCTGTGCATGAAAACGATCAAGATTACCAAATTCAATTGGCTTAACTAAAACGATATCTCCATCAAAAGCTCCCTGCTCATTAGCTATATCAATCATATAGTCAACAAAAGCGCGGAGAAAATTACCTTCCCCAAACTGAAGAACCTTAATAGGTCTTTCCTTTTTTCCTGTCATAACTTTGTTCAGTCTTTCCATTTTCCTTCTCCTTATAATTTTCTTTTTTTATTTTGTAACTTAGGATTGTGGTAGAACATATCTGGTCCCAATCCGTATATAATTTTATTTAAGTGCAATCACACTTAATACCACTCACCCCTACATTATATACCTATTATTCCAAAAATGTAAGCGCTTACATTTATTTATAAAAAAAATTTTTCTATATAATATTTTCACACTAACATGTTAGTTTTGTTTTACTATAATTATAACAAAATGTCAAGTATTAACATAGAATAAAGGGTGCCGGTTTTCCAGACACCCTTCTTTGTTATTTAGCACTCTTTCCTAAAAATGCTTCTTTTATTCCTTCATCGTTAAGAAGCTCTTTACCGCTTCCACTTTGTACAATCTGACCATTCTTCATGACATAAGCTATATCAGCTATTTTGAGAGCCTGATTAGCGTTCTGTTCAATAAGCAGAACAGTCACACCGTTCTCATTTATCTTTCTGATAATACTGAAGATATCCTGAACAACAATAGGTGCAAGACCTAATGATGGCTCATCAAGCATAAGGAGCTGTGGCTTTGCCATAAGAGCTCTTCCTACAGCAAGCATCTGCTGTTCACCACCTGATAAGGTACCGGCAAGCTGCCATGATCTTTCCTTAAGACGTGGGAATAATCCATATACCATTTCGATATCCTTCTCGATACCGTCTTTATCTTTTCTCAGATAAGCTCCAATTTTCAAATTCTCCAGAACAGTCATATCAGCAAATACTCTTCTACCCTCTGGGGACATACAAATACCTGTTGATATTACCTTATCAATTGATTTTCCAAGAAGCTCTTCTCCATTCCACTTGATACTACCGCTATCAGCCTTTACAAGACCTGTAATAGTACGAAGTGTAGTAGATTTTCCAGCTCCATTAGCTCCGATAAGTGTAACTATCTTACCATCTGGTACCTCTAATGAAATTCCTGTAAGAGCTTTAATTCCTCCATAACTTACATATAAATCTTCTATCTTAAGCATCTTCTTCGCTCACCCCCAGATATGCATCTATAACACGCTGGTTATTCTGTATCTCTTCTGGTGTACCTGAAGCAATAAGCTCACCAAAATCCAATACATAAATTCTCTCAGAAATATTCATAACAAGATCCATATGATGCTCAATAAGGAGAATGGTCATCCCCATCTTATCCCTTATCTCGCCTATAAAAGCTGTAAGCTCATCTGTTTCCTGTGGATTCATTCCAGCTGCTGGCTCATCAAGTAATAGTAATGTAGGGTTTGTAGCAAGAGCTCTTGCTATCTCTAATCTTCTCTGTTTACCATATGGAAGAGAAGTTGCAAGCTCATCCTTTACATCACTAAGTCCTACAAGCTCTAAAAGCTCTAATACTTCTTTACGATGCTGTTCCTCTTCCTTTTTATTTGTTCTGAATATTGCGCTGATAAAATTATGGTTAACTCTGCAGTGCTTAGCTATCAAAACATTATCAAATACAGTTCTTGTTTTCCATAAACGAATATTCTGGAAAGTCCTGGCCATACCCATTTTAGTAACATTATCAGGTGTAGGCGCTAGCTTTGTAGTATATACTCCGGCATTCTTTCCTTTGTATTGTTTTTTCATCTTTCCCTGAGGAAAGTTTTCAATAATCTTATTTCCATTATAGCTTACACAGCCATTTGTAGGCTCGTAAACACCTGTTATAACGTTAAAAGCTGTTGTTTTTCCAGCACCATTAGGTCCGATAAGCGCAACAATTTCACCCTCGTTTACCTCAAGTGAAAGATCATTTACCGCTACAACACCACCAAACTGCATCGTAACATTTTCTACTTTCAGGACATTCTTTTTATCGCTCATATTACTTGTCCTCCTTTTCAGCAGTAGCTACGTTTCCTGCAGTTTTTTTATTTTTTGCTTTGTTTTTAATGCTCTCTATAAGATCTGGCAGTTCCTTATCTCCCATGATACCCTTTCTGAAAAACAGAACTACTATCATAATAATAATAGAGAATACTACAAGTCTGAAACCATTTCTAAAGATATCAGGTGCATTAATGCCTAAGAACACTCCGGAGTCAAGGCCTCTTAACCACCATTCTGAAGCAGCTATAAATAAAGTTGCTCCAATGATACTACCTGTTATGGAGCCTATACCACCAAGAACTACCATAAGAAGAATCTCATAAGTCATGGCAACCTTAAAGTTACTAGCCTGAGCGATAGATAATACCATAGCCATTGATGCGCCTGCTATACCAGCAAAGAATGAGCTAATACAGAAAGAAAGCATCTTATGCTTTGCAAGATTAATACCCATAGCCTCTGCAGCTACCTCATCATCTCTAATAGCCATAAAAGCTCTTCCATAAGTAGAATTAACCAATAATACAATTATAGCAATACATACTGTAGCTATAAGTACCGGAACAAAAGTAGCAAAGGTTATCATCTTGCCACCTACCATAGTATTAAATGTACTGGTACGTTCAAAGCTCTTTAAAAGATTAGATCCATTAGTAATAGGACCGAATTTTGCCCACTGGAATATAGCACGTACTATCTCTGCAAAGCCTAAAGTTGCTATTGCAAGATAATCGCTCTTTAGTCTTAATACAGGAAGACCAATAAGATATGCAAAAATCGCTGCTATAATTCCTGCTATTACTACAGAAATAAAAACACCAAGTATAGTACCAACAGGACCTAAAGCTGAAGCTAACACTTCTGGAATAGAAAAGTTAATTGCCGGCTCATAATACTGATATACAGTAGCCTTTGCCTCTGATGGAATAGTAAATATAGCATATGAATATGCTCCAATTAGCATAAAACCGGCATGTCCTAAAGAAAAAAGTCCGGTAAAACCATTAAGAAGATTCATCGATACCGCTGCAAGGGCATATACAGATCCTTTTTGTAAAACAACAAGCAGCATACCTAAAGAATCAGTTGGTTTAATCACCTGATCTAAAACAAATACCAAAATCAACCAAATCAGTACAGCTATCAGGGATTTAATAGATTTCTTTTGTGTCTTCATATTACTCCCTCCTATAGCTTATCTGTTGTCTTTTCACCGAAAAGACCAGTTGGCTTAAATACTAATACAACGATAAGAAGAACAAAGGTAAAGGCATCTGAAAAAGTTGCAAAACCGATCTGTTCAGTTATAGCTCCCTGTGTAATAAGCACAGTATCCAGACCTTTAATAATGCTCTCACATATACCAATTATAAACGCTCCAATTACTGCTCCTGGGATAGAACCAATACCACCAAATACAGCTGCTACAAAGGCCTTAAGTCCTGGCATTGAACCTGATGTAGGTACTACACCCGGATAATTTGTAAAGAACAAAAGAGATGCTATAGCAGCAAGGAATGTTCCTATTACAAATGTGGCAGATATAACGCTGTTAATCTTTATTCCCATAAGCTGGGCTGTTTCAAAATCCTTAGAAACAGCTCTCATAGCCATACCAATTTTAGTATGGTTAATAAAATAAACCAATACAACAACAAGGAATAATGTCAGAAAAGGTGTTATGACAGTTACTCTTGTCGTATCCATACCAAAGACTGTAATTGAATCAGATATCCATGGAATCTCAGGATAGTTCTTATTAAGACCACCTGTAATATAAAGAGCTAAGTTCTGAAGAAGGTAGCTCACACCTATGGCTGATATCATTACAGACATACGTGGTGCTGTTCTAAGTGGTTTATATGCCACTCTTTCAATTACAAAACCGAGAAGAACTGTTAAAGCAATTACTATAGGTATTGCAATTCCAAGAGGAAGCGATGCTGCCAGATATACCATCATAAGACCAGCTATCATAAACACATCACCATGTGCAAAGTTAATCAATCGCAATATACCGTAAACCATCGTGTATCCTATAGCGATCAGTGCATACTGTCCGCCTACTGAAATACCAGAAATGATATATGGCAATACGGTTTGTAAACTGTTCATGTCATATCCTTCTTTCTAAAAATCATTTAAGGGACGGTTCTTGATTATCAAGGATCGTCCCTTTGTATTAATTATCCCTATCGTTAAGTAAAAATCCTTTTATAATCTGGAATTATTCAACTGTTGCTACTGTTACAAAGTCCCATGTTCCAGTTTCTGTGTTACATGACTTAACGAATGCGCTATCACGTAATGCATCACCTGTAGCATCAAATGCAATAGCTCCTGTAACACCTGTATATGTTGTAGATGGAACAGCTTCAAGAACCTTTGCAGGATCCTTTGATCCAGCGTTCTTAATTGCCTCAAGAGCTACATAATAAGCATCGTAACCCATTGCTGTAACAGCTGCAAGCTCTGTATTTCCACCATTGTTTGCAAGTGCCTTTGAATCAGATTCCATCCATTTCTTGATACCTTCATCAAATTCTGCGTCAGCACCTTCCTGATAGAAAGTTGTTACACAGATTTCAAGGTCTGTTCCTGTAGCTGCTTCAAGAATAACGTTAGAATCCCATGTATCACCAG
>JAZUFJ010000029.1:0-2162 GCA_045640645.1 Lachnospiraceae bacterium | reverse complement strand
TTTAAGTCCTTATTTATACATAAATAATCATTTTTCTGTCTAGTTCTAACAAAAAGACCATCAGATATTTTATCATAATCCAGCCATTTAGTATAGTTTGTGTTCGGAATATCACCTACTTTTTCTCTATCCAATATGCTGCTTTTTATGATAATCCCATTATCCAAAAGGGTCTCTCCATTTATAACCAGCTCATCATATATGGTATCTTCCGTCCCTTTTTTACAATCAGTTTTTTCATATTCCGTTTTGGACATTATTACTATACTATCTCTGTCTCTTTTAGCAATAACATTATTTGGAAGATTAATATTTTTTCCTGGCTTCTTTTCTGTAAGGGAAATAATATCCTCTACATGCTTTCTGCTAATATCCTTCCATCTGCTATATTTTAGCTCTAATATATATTTTACGAGATATCTTTGAATAATATTATCAAGCTTTGAAAATTCTTTATTATTTATTTCATAAGTATCTTCTCTTTTTGTAACAATTTCCTGAAACTGACTTTTTGCCTCTTTTTCAAAATATTCTTCTGCCTCTGCTGCTTCACCCGCTAAATAACAAATATGATCGATTAGCCTTGGCTGTATCTTAATTAGTTCAGGAATGATATTATTTCTAATACTATTTCTGCTGTAATCATTATCATTGTTTGTAGAATCAATCTTATAAGATATACTCTTTATTCTTAAATATTCTTCTATTTCCTCCCTGCTTAAGCAAAGCAATGGTCTTATTATATTATCTCTAATATTCTTTATTCCAGAAACTCCCTTTAACCCGCTACCTCTCATCATATTAAATATAACAGTTTCCGCCTGATCATTTTTATGATGTGCAACAGCTATTTTTACGGTTCCTCTATCACTTTGCTTTTCCACTTCTTCATAAAAAGCATTATATCTTAAGATCCTTGCCCCTTCTTCCAGGGTTAGCTTTTCCTTTTTCGAATAGGCTGTAGCGTCTACCCTGTATATATACAGCTTAATATCCAGCTTTTCACAAAGAGCAATCACATAATTCATGTCTTCAATAGATTCCTCTCCCCGGATCCCATGCTCAACATGAACAGCCTCTAAAATAAAGCCCATTTTCTCTTTCAATGTATTTAAAATCGTCAAAAGCGCTACGGAATCTGCACCGCCCGATAATGCAGTAAGAATAATATCCCCTTTTTCTATCTGCCCGGTTTTATTAATATTTTCTTCAACCTTTTTTGTAATTAAATAATCTTTTTCCATTTTCCCGATTTTATTATCAAAATACTATTTCTTTATTCTTTTGATTTTACAATATTTTCCTCGTTGCCATAACAAAAAGCACAGACAATAAATCCGTGCTCTTTTATTATATCTCAAAATCTATTTCCTTTAATACTTCATAAATATCTTATTATTCTTCTTCGGCTTCAAAAACTATTTCATCCTCATATACCAGTCCCAGCTTATCCTTAGCTACTTCTTCTACATATCTGGCAGTTTTGGTATATTTTTCATATTCTACAAGCTCTTTTGCCCTTTTTTCTTCAGACTCTATCTGTTCCTGTAATAAACGTTCCCTTTTTTCATAGGTAGCCAGCTTTCCTTTAAGCTCATTACTCTTAAACAGAATAACGGCAAAAAGCATACCAACAACTACCATTACGCATATTATACCTAAACGATTCTGTCGTCTTTTTCTAAATGCTACTCTCCGAGCCATATTAGTCCACCTTATTAATACTTTTTACTCCTGGCATCCTGTCTGCTTTGATCTCACAGCAAAGCACTTCGCATATAACAGCCCCTCAACCATTATATATGAAGACAGCACGTTTACATAATATTATACTGGGTATTAACCTTTTCGTCAAGATGTCCCTCGTATCAGATATATTTAAACATCTCTTTTGCTTCATCTTTTTTAACAGTTTCTTTAACAGATATTATCTCTACTTTTACCGGCTTGGTTCCAAACTGAATCTCTAATATGTCCCCTTCTTTTACCTCTACACTGGCCTTTGCTACTCTTCCGTTTACCATTACTCTTCCTGCATCACAGGCTTCATTTGCAACGGTACGACGTTTAATTAATCTTGATACCTTTAAATACTTATCTAATCTCATATCTATCTTTTCCTCTATTATACTGTATTTTCTTATTTCATTTAACCAGAAAGC
>JAZUFJ010000028.1:0-5852 GCA_045640645.1 Lachnospiraceae bacterium | reverse complement strand
TCCATTAGTAGAATATAAAATGATGGGCTACGAGATGTTTAATGCAATGGCTGATTCTATTAGCGAAGAAACAGTACGTGTGTTGACACATATCAGAGTAGAACAGAAGGTAGAGCGTGAAGAAGTAGCAAAGATCACTGGAACAAATAAGGATGAATCTCTTGCAAAGAAACCTAAAAAGAGAGAAGAGGAAAAAGTATATCCAAATGATCCTTGTCCATGTGGTTCAGGTAAGAAATATAAGCAATGCTGTGGAAGAAAATAAAAACCATAAGCTTATATTATAAGAGGGCTATAAAGTGGTAGAACTTGACCAAATGAAAGTAGAGCTGGGCACATATGTGGAACCCTTGGCTGAGGTAAAAGCATCCTTGTCGCTTGATTTTAAAAAGCAGCGAGTAGAGGAGCTTGAAAGAGAGATGGAAGCACCGGGCTTTTGGGATGATGCTGATCGCTCTGCAAAATACGTAAAAGAATTAAAGAATTATAAAGATATTATCGAAGAAATAGAAGGTCTTGAGCTTCAATATGAGGATATTCAGACTCTTATCCAGATGGGATACGAGGAAAACGATCCGGAATTAATTCCTGATATTGCAGGAGAATTTGATGATTTCAAATCAAAGCTTGAGGCCCTCAGGATAAATACTCTTCTTTCAGGAGAATATGACAAAAATAATGCCATTTTAAGACTTAACGCTGGCGCAGGTGGAACTGAAAGCTGCGATTGGGCGGGAATGCTATACAGAATGTATACGAGATGGGCTGAGAAAAAGGGTTTTTCCGTTGAGGTTTTGGATTATCTTGATGGAGATGAGGCAGGAATAAAGTCTGTTACATTTCAGGTTGATGGAGAAAATGCTTATGGATATCTAAAGGGAGAAAAAGGTGTTCATAGACTGGTAAGAATTTCACCATTTAACGCTCAGGGAAAAAGGCAGACCTCCTTTGTGTCCTTGGATGTTATGCCTGATATTGAAGAGGATCTGGATGTTGAGATTAATGATGATGATTTAAGAATTGATACCTACCGAAGCTCTGGAGCAGGTGGGCAGCATATTAATAAAACATCGTCAGCAATAAGAATCACTCATTTACCAACAGGTATAGTGGTTCAGTGCCAGAATGAACGCTCACAGTTTCAAAATAAAGATAAGGCTATGCAGATGCTTAAAGCAAAGTTATATTTGCTAAAGCAGGAAGAAAATGCAGAAAAATTATCAGATATTAGAGGCGATGTAAAAGAAATAGGCTGGGGTAACCAGATTCGCTCTTATGTTATGCAACCATATACCATGGTTAAGGATCATAGGACAAGCGAGGAAGTTGCCCAGGTTGATAATGTTATGGATGGTTATATAGATCCGTTTATTAATTCCTATTTAAAATGGATTAGTACAGATAAAAAAGATAATAATTAATTCTGAAATATAAAGTGAGGTAACAATATGACTCAGATTGCCGTTATGGGCTATGGTACTATTGGTTCTGGTGTAGTGGAAGTAATACGTACGAATTCCGCAAGTATCAATCAGAAAGCTGGGGATGAGATCAATGTAAAGTATGTACTTGATTTGAGAGATTTTCCAGGGGATCCTGTAGAAAAGATACTTGTACACGATTTTGATACTATTCTTAATGATGATGAGGTAAAGATAGTAGTTGAGGTTATGGGTGGTGTAGAACCTGCATATACCTTTGTTAAAAAGTGCTTATTAAAGGGAAAGAGTGTATGTACATCAAATAAGGAATTGGTAGCTAAGCATGGTCCAGAGCTTATAAAAATTGCCAGAGAAAATAATATTAATTTCTTATTTGAAGCTAGTGTAGGCGGTGGAATACCAATTATAAGACCTTTAGTACCCTCTCTTACAGCAGATGAAATAGAAGAGATAACGGGTATTCTTAACGGAACCACAAACTTTATTCTGACAAAAATGACGGATGAAGGCTGGGATTTTGATGTTGCTCTTAAAACTGCCCAGGATCTTGGATATGCTGAAAGAAAACCAGAGGCAGATATAGAAGGATATGATGCATGTAGAAAAATCGCGATCCTTTCTTCTTTAGCTTTTGGATCACATGTTGACTATGAGGATATCTATACAGAAGGTATTTCAAAGATTACTGCAACAGATATTAAATATGCTAAGAAAATGGGATGTGCTATTAAGCTTTTAGCATCAAGCAGGAAAGAAGATAATCATTTTTATGCGATGGTTGCGCCGTTTATGGTATCTAAAAATCATCCATTATATAGCGTAAATAATGTATTTAATGCAATATTTGTTAAGGGAAATATGTTGGGGGATGCAATGTTCTATGGAAGTGGAGCAGGAAAATTGCCTACTGCTTCAGCTGTAGTAGCAGATGTGGTTGATGCTGCAAAGCACTTAAACAAGAACATTATAACCTTCTGGAACGATAAGAAGCTGGAGCTCACTGGTATAAAAAATGCTGAACGTAGATTCTTTATAAGAATGAGCGGCAATGCTGATGAGAGAAAAGATGAAATAGAAAAGATATTTGGTTCAGTTCAATATGTATATCTTGATGATCGTGACCAGTTAGATGATGAATTTGCATTTATTACAAAAGTGATAAGTGAAGAAAGTCTTATGACCATTAAGGAAAATACTAAGGGTATTGTTTCAGTAATTCGTATGAATGATTAATCAACAATGATGAGATAATAAATTAATCAAAACAAAATAATCAAAGAGGAGACAAGAAATGTTAATTGTGAAAAAATTTGGTGGTACATCGGTTGCCAACAAAGAAAGAATCATGAACGTAGCAAAGAGATGTATCGAAGATTATCGTGCAGGAAATGATATAGTAGTTGTTCTCTCTGCTATGGGTAAACAGACTGATGTTTTGATTGACATGGCAAAGGATATTAATCCTACACCATCAAAAAGAGAAATGGATATGTTGCTTACTACTGGTGAACAGACTTCTGTAGCGCTTATGGCTATGGCGATGGATTATTTAGGAGTGCCAGCTATTTCACTCAATGCTTTCCAGGTAGCTATGCATACTACAAGCACTTATTCTAATGCAAGACTTAAGCGTATTGATTCTGAAAGAATACGTCATGAGCTGGATCAGAGAAAAATTGTTATTATTACTGGTTTCCAGGGCGTTAATAAATATGATGACTATACTACTCTTGGCAGAGGCGGATCTGATACAACAGCTGTTGCTTTAGCGGCAGCGCTTCATGCTGATGCTTGCGAAATTTATACTGATGTAGATGGAGTATATACAGCTGACCCAAGAATTGTTAAAAACGCTCGTAAAATGAAAGAGATTACTTATGATGAGATGCTTGACCTTGCTACTCTTGGAGCAGGCGTGCTTCATAACAGATCAGTTGAGATGGCAAAGAAATATGGTGTTCAGCTTGTTGTAAGATCAAGTCTTACAAATGCAGAAGGAACAGTAGTTAAGGAGGATGTAAAAGTGGAAAGAATGTTGGTAAGCGGTGTTGCAGCCGATAAAAATGTTACAAGAATTTCTGTTATTGGATTAAATGATAAGCCAGGTGTTGCGTTCAAATTATTTGATTCTCTGGCAAAGGCTAATATAAATGTAGATATGATTCTTCAGTCAATAGGTAGAGATAATACAAAGGATATTACCTTTACTATTCCAAGAGATATGACAGATGAAGCTCTTGAGGTATTAGAGAACAAGAAGAATTCTCTTGGTATGCAGGAGATCAAATGCAAGACTACAGTTGCAAAGGTTTCAATTGTTGGAGCTGGTATGATGTCAAATCCTGGTGTGGCTGCAAAGATGTTTGAATGCTTATACAATTCAAATATTAATATCAATATGATCTCTACATCAGAGATTAGAGTTACAGTATTAATTGACGAGCCAGAAGTTGAAAAGGCTATGAACGCTATTCATGATATGTTTGGACTTGATGAATAGTAGGTAAGGCTGTTGGGCTGGTATTTGACAGTAACGTTGTATGGATAAAGCATACAAGATATGGTATAATTAGCTGAAAGAATACATATAGTAAGTAGTTGATATGCTTACTATATGTTCTTCGGCGAGAACATAGTCATTTTTTAATACATGTTCTTCAATAGAAGGTGGAGTGATATGATGGATGAGCAAAATTATTTTCAATCAGTTGAAAATACAAATAATGGTCTAGATAAAGACAGAGCATCGTCTATGTTTGCCACCGCCTCACTTGTATGTGGTGTTATATCGTTGTTTGGTGCTTTTTGTTGCTTACCATTTGTTTTCGGAGCGTTAGGTATTATTTTTGCGCTTCTTTCAAAAAAAGGAAAGCAGGGCTTTAGTACAGCGGCAAGAAGTGGATTGATATGTTCTGTTATAGGAACGGTTGTAGCTGTTACCTTGAGTATTTTTATGGTTTTCTATTCATATACTGAGGTGTTTAAGAACCCTGAAGTGATGGAAGAATTTAAGGATTCTTATAGAAAACAGTATGAGCAGATATATAATCAGGAGCTGCCACAGGAAATGGAAGATTTTCTGAACAGTTTATAGAAACAAGATTTAGACTGATAGAAAGGGGGGCAATCTTATGGTAGGACAGATAATGGGATTTGGATATAATAATTATTCATATGCCATGCAGAGACCTTCAATAGTGAAGAATCCAGGTGAGTCTACTCAAGTGGCGCCAGGAAGAAAATCTTCACCGGCGGAGTGCGAAACCTGCAAGAATCGAAAATACCAGGATGGTTCTGATGAGATGGTTTCCTTTAAATCAGCGTCTCATATATCGCCAGAAGCCTCCGCTTCCAGAGTGAGAGCTCATGAGCAGGAACATGTGAGCAATGCTTATAGTAAAGCATCTAAAAATGATGGAAAGGTTTTACAGGCAAGTGTAAAGCTCCAAACAGCTATTTGTCCAGAATGTGGTAGGAGCTATACATCAGGCGGAACAACGACAACAAAAATACAGTATACTAATGAGGATAATCCTTATCAGAAAAATAAGAAATCACAGGATGCAGCAGCTCTGATAGGAGCAAATGTGGATATTGCATGCTGATTGGTGAATATATATTTGTGCTGGCACGGAGTATTAATAATGAATAAACAAATTAAAATATCAGAAGTAAAAGATATAGCAAAGGAACAACTGCTTGGAAATTATAAAGTAGCAGTATTGTCTTTTGCTATTATTTGTATTGGGGCCTTTGCCCTTATGATGGTTGTATCGACCTCGATGATAGGCTTTATCCCAGGGGCTGAGAATATGGCAATGGGTAATGTTAGCGAGGTGAATCCTTTGAGCCTGTACAGCATAATTATTTTTCTTTTAATGGCAATTTGCGAGGCTCTTATTACCGTATTCAGTATAGGAATGAAGAAAATAAATTTAGATATATCCCGAGGAGAAAAAGCTGATTTTAAAGATCTATTATATGGTGTTAGGAATCACCCGGATAAGGTTATAGTAATGTTCTTTATAGTGATGTTTATAGAGCTGATAATAACCCTGGGAATGGAAATGGCAAGGGTATATTTTATAAATATAAGTCTTCCGGAAAATGTTGCAGAAATAATAGTTTTAGCTACCGGATTGGTAACAAGGATAATTACATACTTGATATTAATATCGTTTTCACAAATGTACTATGTATATCTTGATTCTCCAGACAAGAATATAAAATTTTTTATAAAAGAAAGCTTTAGGCTCATGAAGGGGAACAGGTGGAAACTGATTTGTTTTTATATCAGTATGATAGGCTGGTGGATATTAGGAATTTTGTCACTGGGAGTAGGATTTTTATGGATAATACCATATCAAAATGTTTCTCTGGCATGCTTTTATAGAAGCATAAAGGGTGAAA
>JAZUFJ010000027.1:0-2212 GCA_045640645.1 Lachnospiraceae bacterium | reverse complement strand
TGCTCCTACTATCTTATATCATTATATCTCAGGAACTTCCTCTATGGCCTCAGCCACCTCTTCTTCAGGGATCACTATCTCAGATACATCAGATGTCTCCTGAGCTGGCGCTGCCTCTTCCACTGTAGTGTTTCCACCATTTTTTATTCCGGCTATAGCTTCCTTGCAGGCTTCTATGCTGCCGCTTGCTATAGCGCTTTGAATAGCACTGGTATATGCCGGATTGTCTGAAGCGGTTCCTACAGTTGCTGTCCTTTGAGTCGCCTGATAATGACTTTTATTTATCTTTATTCGGTCAGTTTCTACTCCATCGACCTTTACTATTTTCCAAAATTCCCCTATATATCCAATATGAGGTGATTGTACATTAATAGAGCCTACCGGCTGTGAGGAATCTGCCACTATCTTATCCCCTTCAAGCTCCGTTTTTTCCAGCTCTACGCTTTCAAATTCTATAGTTCTGTTAGAAGGCCTGGTCTCCACACCATATACGTTAAATACTACAGATTTATCATCTGTTGTATAGCCTTCAATATATATTGGATATTCTGTGTTATTAGTAAACTTAAAATCCTTTGTAGTTCCAGATATAGCCGCATCAGAAGACAGCTTTACATAGCTTACAATCATGGAATGGTTATATCTTTCATCTATCTGCAGCTCTGCCCTAAGTACTGCGTTATACAAAGTAGAGCTTACCTGACAGATACCTCCTCCAAAGGTCTCTACTACTAAACCATTTGAATAGGATCCCGCCAAATAGTATCCGTTCTCCTCTGAAAAAGGTGATACTTTGGAATATGTTGAAAATGTATCTCCCGGATACAAAAGTGTACCATTTATAAGCTTTGTACCATTTTTAACATTTCCCGATCTATCAGCGCTCGATGATGAAAAGCTTGTTGTAAAAGATCCTAATACATCCTTTACCTTCTCTAAATCTTCAACGCTTCCCTTAGGAGCAGTAGTCTCTGCTTTAAGATATATATCAATATCCTCTCCTCTCCAGGATAAAAGCTTATCTTCTATCTGGTTCACAGAGGACGCAACATCTATTGTATGTCCATACCTTCCTTCAGTGATTCTAAAGGCTCCGTTTTCTCTAACCATTGAAGCGTTCATTGGCTCTATATTATGGATCTTTGCCTGGGCGTTAACCACCGCTTCTATAGCAGTTCTGTCAAAAGAGACCTCAAGATCATATACCTTTGGTTCTCTTTCCAGATCCTTCATCTCTTTATAACGCTTTACTACATTTCCAGACTTTCCAACATTTATAGCATCTATTACAACATTTTCGTTCTGCCATTTAATACCCAGATCGCCTGCCGTAACCACTGTTAAATTGTCTGTGTCCACGCCTATATTGATTGTTCTTGATTTCAGCCCTGAAAAGTATGAGTTGACCGCTTCCTTTGCTTCGTCAAAGCTCATACCTGATACATCTACGCTTCCAATATATATGCCATTACGTATTTTACCAGAGGTATCTCTTGTATCTATGTCTTCTATATCATTGTCAAAATAGCCGGTTTTATCCTCCCTTGGGCTGACAACATCTATTCCAAACATATTTGCTGCCCCTCCAAAGATATGATAACCGCTAGATTCCTCTGCTTTTACATTGATTTCACTACCTAGTACAAACAGGGATAAAAGCGACAGTCCTATAAGATTTTTATAAATCTTTTTTAAAACCATTTTTTTCCCTCTGTGATTTGACGTAATCTGAATTTTGATACATAATTATGATGCATTATTACATTGCTATTGATAATACTGCAGGTACTACCATTGCGAGCACCAAAAGTATTATTATTACTGCAGAAATTATTCTGTGTGATTTTTTATTATTCCAGAAAAAATTCATTTTTTTCACCTCTCTTGAAAGGTTATTATATATGATTTTCCCCATTTTTACAACATTTGTTATCTTTTCAGGCCTTGTCTTTATATATATGAAAAAGACTCAGAATTCTATAAAAATAGTAGATGACGATTTCCTCGAAAGAGAACATGAAGCTAACAATACAAGAAAGAAATCACTGGATGATGTAAAATTTATTAATATCCCATATGATAAACTTCCCTTTGATAAGGCAGCTTTTGATGAACCTCTCTTAGATAATGATACTTCCGTAGAATCTGGTTTAGATAAAACGTTTTTTGATGAGTCTCTTTTGGAAAAGGCTTCCTCAGCTAGCGAAATTAT
>JAZUFJ010000026.1:0-6441 GCA_045640645.1 Lachnospiraceae bacterium | reverse complement strand
GTCCTTTAACTTTTACTATTTCTGTCTCTAACATAAGTACATCGCCTGGTGTAACCTTCTGTCTGAATTTTGCATTATTGATACCTGCAAAATATGCAGTCTTTCCTTTTAATTCAGGAGTACCAAGCATGGCAACTGCTCCAACCTGCGCTAAAGCTTCTATAATCAATACGCCTGGCATTACAGGATTACCTGGAAAATGTCCTGCAAAGTATGGCTCATTCATGCTTACACACTTTTTACCTACAGCTTTTACACCAATTTCTAATTCCTCTATAGTATCGATAAGTAAAAATGGATGTCTATGAGGTATTATTTCCATTATTTCTTTTGTTGTATATACTGACATTTCTCTCTTTTCCTTCTTAGATTACTCGCTATACTTTCCAATAAGAAGGCTTGCGTTATGTCCTCCAAAGCCTAATGAATTAGAAAGGGCATAAGGTACCTCTTCTGTATAGCTTTCCTTACAATAATTTAGATTCATTTCTTCTTCTGCTTCATTAAAGCCTACTGTCTTATGTATGAATCCTTCCTGGATTTCCTTTACACAGGTAACAAATTCTACAGCACCGGCTGCTCCAAGAAGGTGTCCTACCATTGATTTGGTAGAATTAATCTTAAGATTTTCAGCATGCTCACCAAAGGCAATCTTTATTGCTCTTGTTTCGAAAAGATCATTGTAATGTGTGCTTGTACCATGAGCATTAATATATGTTATCTTTTCTTTTTCTACTCCAGCGTCCTTAAGAGCATTTGTCATAGCTGTAGCAGCTCCCATTCCATCCTCTGCAGGAGAAGTAATATGATAAGCATCTGATGAGCATCCATATCCTAAAACCTCAGCATAGATCTTAGCTCCACGCTTCTTTGCATGCTCAAGCTCTTCCAGTACTACTACACCAGCGCCTTCGCCCATTACAAAACCACTTCTATCCTTATCAAAAGGAATAGAACAACGTGCAGGATCCTCGCTAGGTGATAAAGCTGTAAGAGCCATAAAGCCGGCTACTCCGATAGGAGAAACGCTTCCTTCTGTACCTCCAGCTACCATTACATCTGCATCACCATACTGTATAGTTCTAAAAGCTTCACCAATAGAATTTGTTCCGGTTGCACATGCTGTTACTACATTTATGCTCTTTCCTTTAAGACCATAAGCAATACTTACATTTCCTGCTGCCATGTTCGTAATCATAAGTGGAACAAGAAGAGGTCCTATCTTACTTGGTCCTTTTTCTACTAATCTGGTATGCTCTCTCTCCATAGCCTGAAGGCTGCCTACACCGCTACCTACCGCACATCCTACACGGTATGGATCTTCTACTTCCATATTAAGCTCTGCATCCTCGATAGCTTCCTTAGCTGCTGCCACCGCATATTGACAGAAAAGCTCCATTCTTCTTGCTGCCTTTTTATCCATGTACTCATCAGCCTTAAAATCCTTAACTTCTGCAGCCATCTTACATTTATACTCTGATGCATCGAACTTTGTTATCTGAGCAAAGCCAATCTTTTCTTCCTTAATTCCATTCCAAAATTCTTCTACACTATTTCCTATAGGAGTGATCGCTCCCATTCCTGTAACCACTACTCGTCTTTTCATCTTTTCATTGCCTCGTTTTTATTATGGTTTACTTTGTATCTATGTATCTGCTTCCGGTATTAATCCTACATGGCCATTCCGCCATCAACACATAATACCTGACCAGTAATATAATTTGCCTTATCACTTGCTAAAAATACCGCTGCATTTGCTATATCCTCTACCTGACCCAGTCTTCCAAGAGGAATATTCTGCTTAGCTGCTTCTAAAGCATCCCCTGGTAGAGCAGCTGTCATATCAGTTTCAACAAAGCCTGGCGCTATAGCGTTTACGCAGACATTTCTGCTCCCCAGCTCTCTGGCTATGCTCTTTGTAAGACCTATCAATCCAGCCTTTGAAGCTGCATAATTTGCCTGACCAGCATTTCCCATCACTCCTGATACGGATGAAATATTAATGATTTTTCCACCTCTGAGCTTTAAGAAATTCTTTGAGAGATGCTTTATTGTATTAAATGCACCCTTCAAATTAGTATCTATAACCTTATCAAAGTCCTCATCCGTCATCCTAAGGATCAGATTATCCCTTGTGATACCTGCATTATTAACTAAAATGTCCACCTTACCATATTTTTCCAAAATAGCCTTTACCATTTCCTCAGTAGCTGCATAATCTGAAATATTAGCCTGGCAGGCTTCTGCCTTTCCACCAGCCTCTTCTATTTCCTTTACCACCTCTTCGGCCTTTTGTAACGACCCATTATAGTTAACAATCACAGTAGCACCGTTTTTTGCCAGCTCCGTAGAAATAGCTCTTCCTATTCCTCTTGCCCCTCCCGTTACAAGGGCTACCTTGCCAGCTAACAGCTTATCTTCCATTATATTTTCACCTCTTTATATGCTTCTTACTTCTATAATTCTTCTTAATTAATATCTTTTCATTTGATTTCTTCAAGCTTAGCAAGATCTTCAACCTTTGAGATATTGATTACATTAAGCTCTTTATCTGTTTTCTTTACAAAACCGGCAAGAGTCTTTCCTGGACCTATCTCAATAAAGGTTGTAACACCTAATTCTTTTAATAAAAGAATCGTTTCGCGGAATCTTACTCTTGAGCAAACCTGATTAGCAAGAAGTCCTTTTATAAGGCTCTTATCAGAGATAACCTCTGCGTTTACATTGCTAATATATGGAATCTTTATATCATTTATTTCCACATTCTTAAGCTCTGCCTCAAGCTTATCAGCCGCATCCTTCAATAGGGCTGAATGGAAGGGTCCGCTTACCTTAAGAGGTATACATCTCTTTGCGCCGGCTGCTACTAGCTTTTCGGAAGCTAATGAAACTGCCTTTTCCTCACCTGTTATTACTATTTGTCCCGGACAGTTATCATTTGCTACAGATACTATTCCCTCTGTCTCTTCACATATTTTCGCAATGGTATCATAATCAAGCCCTAAAACAGCGCTCATGGCTCCGCCTACTGGATAAGCCTCCTGCATATAGATTCCTCTTCTTCTGATCAGATAAAAGAGATCCTTATCACTCATTACCCCAGCTGCAGCAAGAGCACCATACTCTCCAAGGCTAAGTCCCGCAAGATAATCTGCCTTTATTCCCATTTTCTCAATAGTTCTAAGGATCGCAACCTCTGTGGTAAGTAACGCTGCCTGGGTATATTCAGTTATGTTTATATTTTCATTTTCTGTGAAACAGATTTCCTGAACATCAAGTCCTGTCGCCTCTGATGAAATATTAAAAACTTCTTTTGCAACACTGTATTCATCATAAAAATCCTTTCCCATTCCTACGACCTGTGCGCCCTGACCTGGGAACAAAAATGCTATCTTGCCCATCTTATTTCTCCTAAATTCTGATTATATAATTTATGTGGTCTCTATTCTTTATGACAGCTTTAATAATTTTTCGGCCTCTGATATTATCTCATCTATCATTTCCTTGCAGCTCTGCTCAGCTTTTACAAGACCTGCTATCTGGCCTGCCATAAGAGTACCGTTTATAACATCTCCATCGATAACAGCCTTTCTAAGAGATCCCAGTGTAAGCTTTTCAAGCTCCATAAAATCTGCTCCCTCTTTCTCCAGCCTTATGTACTCTTTTGTCATCTTATTCCTAATACATCTAACAGGATGTCCTGTTGTAAGACCTGTTACCTCAGAGCTTATATCTGATGCTTTTACTACTTTTTCTTTATAGTTGGCATGTACTATAGATTCCTTAGCCACTACAAATCTGGTACCCATCTGAACACCCTTTGCACCTAACATAAAAGCTGCTGCAAGGCCTCTTCCATCTCCGATACCACCTGCTGCTATAACAGGAATGTTTACAGCATCTACTACCTGTGGAACAAGCGCCATTGTTGTAGTCTGACCTATATGTCCACCGCTTTCACAGCCCTCTGCTACCACTGCGTCAGCCCCACATTTTTCCATCATTTTTGCCATAGCCACTGACGCCACTACAGGGATAACCTTCACCCCTGCCGCTTTCCACATTTCTATATATTTAGCGGGATTACCAGCTCCGGTAGTAACTACCTTTACGCCTTCCTCCACGATTACTTTCGCTACCTCATCTGCATTTGGGTTGAGAAGCATTACGTTCACTCCAAATGGCTTGTCTGTAAGTTCCTTACATTTTTTAATTTCTTCTCTAACTATCTCTGCTGGAGCAGATGCTGCACCAATTATTCCTAAACCACCGGCATTTGACACGGCAGCAGCCAAATTGTGTTCTGCTACCCATGCCATACCACCCTGAATAATTGGATACTCAATATTAAGTAATTCTGTTATTTCTGTCTTCATACCTAAATATATCCTCTATTCAACATATGTGCTTATTCTCGAAGCATACATATGGTTAATTATCTATCATCATGGCTTATATATCATTTTTGATATAAAGCTTTTCGTAATTACTGTTTATTTTCAATATATTCAATTACAGAACCTACTGTTAAAAGATTAGCAAGATCCTCTGATGGAATTTCTGTTCCGAACTCTTCCTCAAGAGCCATAACAAGTTCAAAAAGATCTAAGCTGTCTACGTTTAAGTCCTCTTTAAATCTTGTTTCTTCTGTAATATCAGCTCCATCAAGGTTTAACTTTTCTTCAATGATTTCTTTAATTTTGTCTAACATGTTTGTTTTCTCCTTTTAATTTTGATTTATTTTGGTTTTCAAATAATTTGACCATCAAACTATATTTGCATAATAATTCTAAATAGTTTGATTGTCAAGATATTTTTTAAAAAAAATTAGGGGATATGGTTGGTGTAAAAAGCATACCGACCATATCCCCTAAAAATATCTTGCCAGATCTTAAGCATTTATTAAGCCATATCCATAACAATCTTTACCATTAGACCTGCTATGATCACAAACATAATAGGCCTTATTCCTTTAGTGCCCTTTTTTATCGCATATTTAGCTCCACAATAGCTTCCGATCATGTTAAATATAGTGGCCAAAATTACAATTTTAAGAATAACATTTCCTGATAATGCATAATTCAAAGAAGCAACAATGGTAGAAAACATTACAACAAACTTTGTATTTCCGTTTGCATGTAGAAGATCTAGCTTAAGAAATACTGAAAAGCAAAACATGCTAAACATGCCGCTCCCAGGACCATAAAAACCCTGATATAAGCCAATAGCCAATCCGGCCAAGCAGGATACTAGTACAATCCTTGGTTTCGATAATGTTTCAATCTCCATCGTAGTTCCAATATCCTTTTTCACGATCATAAATACCGCTATAACCGGCACCAATCCCAGCATAATATACTGAAGATATTTTTCCGGCATAAGCATGTTCAGTTCTGCTCCAAAATAAGAGCCGACCATAGACAAAGGCAATGCTGCTATTGCTGACAAAAAATATATTTTCTTACTTTTCAGATAAGTAAAAAAAGATACAAAACCGCCTAAGATAATCGAAGACTGATTCGTTCCCATAACCATGTGAGTAGGCACTCCAACAGCCATCAGAGCCGGAACCGTAATTAATCCGCCTCCTCCACAGACTGAATCTATAAAGCCTGCAATAAAATATGTACAACAGACAACAAGACCTGTAAAACTTAGTATTTGAAAATTCATGAAGCACCTTCTTTTTCATGGAAAATAATTTGCGTATGTCAGTATATCATGGGGGATTGCTCTTGTATATCAAAAAAATAGAACTATCTTACAATAGTTCCATTAACATAGGAATAGGGCCAGTATGTCATTATTATAAATGACATGCCAGCCCCATCCTTAATATATTATTTATTTGTCAATCTTTTTTACCATGAATAATGAAATCAGTAATGATACTATGTAAAGCACTAAAGTAACATAGAGAACTGTCTGATATCCAAGAGGATTAACTGTAATCATTTCCCCATGATATTCAACCTGCTTAAGAGCTTCAGGATGAGCTTTTTCGATAGCGCTAACGATAGCTGCTGCCATCTGATTACCTGTAAGACCTGCAATACCCCAAGCTGAAAGAGTAAGACCATGAATAGCTGAAATATTGCTCATTCCATAGTGGTCTGATAAAAGGTTAGGAACGTTAGAGAAACCTCCGCCGTATCCAGCGTTAACCATGAATACAAGAGCAAGAACAAGGATAATAAGAATAGTGCTTCCTGTTTCGTTACCCTTAACAATACCCTGTGTAACAACTGTTAAGCCTGTAAGAGCGATAGATATAATAAAGATAATCTTGTAAACAGTATTTCTATCCTTCATTCCATCTGCCATAGCTGAGAAACCAAGACGTCCACCAGCGTTGAATACAGCTGAAACTGTTGAAATAATACCTACCATTGCGCCAAGTCCGATACACTTAACAATTGCCTTCTCCTGTGAAATAAGAGC
>JAZUFJ010000025.1:0-4033 GCA_045640645.1 Lachnospiraceae bacterium | reverse complement strand
AGAAAATTGGAATGGTAAAAAGCATTAAGGCTGATTGTATATAACCTGTATATCCAAAGCTAAAGAATATATAGAATACAAGCAGAACAATATCAATAATAAACAGCATATATTTTATAAGGTCTACTATATCGTCTGATCTGGTATAGGCTGTGCTTCCTGGGGTGATTGTATAATCATTTCTATAATTTCTATAAGAGGTAAAAAGAGAAAATAAAGCAGAAACAATTATTAGAAGATAACCGGCATAAGCAGTGTATCCATAAACCTGATTGATACCGATAAAAAATTTTTTGAAGGGGTAAACAAGGCTCATGGCATGTTCTTCATCCGAAAGAACATAGGGGATAGCTGCTATAAAGTCTTTTATGGACACGTTTGACAATAAAAATGCGAAAAAGGCAATAGCAGGTAAGATAATTCCTATTAATGTATAAAAAATAACTTTAGGTATGTCGGCATCTATTATTTTTTCCGAACAGTGCAACAAAAATCCTGCAATACCTCTACTCTTTCCAGACATTATTGTGCTTAAAATTTTAGCAGCTAATAAGGTAAAAAGAGCTATAGCAATCACAAGAAAATAGGCAATTGCCATAGTAGGCAAGGCTAATACACATAGGGCAAAGAATATACCTGCAAAAATAAGCTTTCTGTTTTTCCTGACCCTATAATAATCTACCATTAACAGCATTGCCATTAGCATAAAGTGAAAGCTGAAGGTATAATAGGACATCGTTGCTATATTTAAATGTGAATAGAAAAGCACTATTAAACCAGCTAGGGCAGATAAGGTTATTGAAATGCTTTTAGACAGAAGCTTATAAGTGAAAAGAGCACAAATAAGCTCGAATACAACATATAGTAGCCTGAAGTAAAGGATAATACCAGTTGTTGATTTCATAACTGCCATATACAGGCTATAAAATGGCAGAAGCATTACTCCGGACAGCTGGGTAGGGAACCAGTCATGCTTAAATATGCTGTCACCATTATAGAATCTGTTAGCAGTAGAAAAATAGAAGGTTTCATCTGACCAGCAAAAGCTTAGGAAACAACGGGCAATAAGTAATGCCGCTCCTATAATAAATATAATATATGGAAAGAATTCATAGGGTTTACGTTTGCTGCTCATGTTAAGTCTCCATATCTGAATTTCTTGTTTGAAAATACCACTTGTGATATACTAAATCTGTATGCGTAGGACTATTAAGTGCCATTTAGTATAACTTAAACAGACTTTTATTGCAATGAAAAGAGGTAGAATATGAGTCTTTATAAAGATATTGTAGCAAAGAAAGAAAAAATATCCCTGGTGGGTCTTGGATATGTTGGAATGCCTATTGCTGTAGCCTTTGCAAAAAAGGCAAGCGTTATAGGCTTTGATCTTAACAAGGAAAAGATTGAGGCATATAAAAATGGTATAGATCCAACCTGTGAGGTAGGAGATGAGGAAATATCAAAGTCTACTGTTGAGTTTACATCAGAGCCTGAAAAGCTTGCAGAGGCGAAGTTTCATATAGTAGCGGTACCTACTCCTATTAATCTTGATAAGACACCGGATCTTTATCCGGTAGAATCAGCCAGCCATATACTTGGAAAATACCTTAAACCAGGTTCAATAGTTGTGTATGAATCTACAGTTTATCCGGGAGTAACGGAGGATGTTTGTGTTCCAATTTTGGAAGAGGAGTCAGGTCTTAAATGTGGAATAGATTTTAAGGTTGGCTATTCTCCTGAAAGAATTAATCCTGGAGACAAGGTACACAGACTGGAAAATATTAAGAAGATTGTATCAGGTATGGACGCTGAAACCTTAGAAGAGGTAGCAAATGTTTACGAGCTTGTTATAGAGGCAGGTGTACACAGAGCCAGCTCTATTAAGGTTGCAGAAGCTGCAAAGGTAGTGGAAAATTCCCAAAGAGATATAAATATAGCTTTTATAAATGAGCTTGCAATGGCCTTTGACAAAATGGGAATAGATACTAATGAAGTAATAGATGCCATGAACACTAAATGGAATGCACTGGGCTTCAGGCCTGGTCTTGTAGGTGGACATTGCATAGGTGTTGACCCTTATTATTTCATATATGAAGCCGAAAAGTTAGGTTACCACTCAAGACTTATATCTGCAGGCAGACAGATAAATGATGATATGTCAGCTTATGTAGGGGATAATATAATTAAACAGCTTGTTTTAGCTAATAAGCAGGTTAAGTCGGCAAAGGTTGTTTTCTTTGGAGCAACCTTTAAAGAGAACTGTCCGGATGTACGTAATTCTAAGGTAATGGAGATTGTAAAACATCTTGAGCAGTATGGAATTAAACCGATTTTGGTAGATCCAAAAGCTGACAAAAAGGATGTAAAGAGAAGCTATGGATATGATCTTTCTGATGAAAAGGAAGCATATGATGCGGATTGTCTGGTGCTTTTGGTAGCCCATGATGAGTATAAGAGCAAATCTCTTGCAGACTGGGATGCGTATTTTAAGAAATGCAGTACAGGCGAGAAAGTTATAATCGATGTTAAGGCTATTTTAAATAATGCAGAGGTAAGGGATGCTGGATACTGCTATTGGAGGCTTTAGTTAATGGATTATATAGTTAATGCTGATGATTTTGGACGAAGCGAAGAAATAAACAGGGCAATCTGTGAAGGTTTTTCCAAAGGATATATTAATAGAACAACAATCATGGTAAATATGCCCTATGCAGATCAGGCAGTAGAGCTGGCAAAGGCTAATGGTTTTTTTGATAAGGTTGGATTACATATTAATCTTACAGCTGGAAGACCTTTAACTGATGGGATAAAGAACAATCCACTGGTATGTGATAAGGATGGATGTTTTCATGCTGCTTTTGCAAGGTCAACAAAATATCGCCTGTATATGGATGAGCAGACTGTAAACCAGTTTGCGGAAGAAATTGGGCAGCAGCTTGAAAAATATAAGGAATATGGCTTTACACTCTGGCATGTAGATTCTCATCATCATGTACATACAAATTATCCGGTATACAGAGCTTTAAAAAAACTAGCCTTACGTTATCATTTTTCTTCTATTAGAATAAGCAGAAATATGTATTCAGGCGGAAACTTGTTCAATAAGATATATAAATATATATATAATTCCAGAATAAGTAAGCTTTGCGATGAGGTATCAGATCTTTTTGGATCCTATACGGATTTTTGTGATTATAAGAATCAGGGTTTAATAAACGAAAGTGCTAATAAAAAAGTAGAGATTATGGTTCATCCAGAATATGATGGGGCAGGTAATCTTATAGATACAACTAATGATAAAAATGTAAGGTTTGATGAATATAAAGATTTACCGATCCTTACGGATAGTAATTTGTAGAAAGAAAAGGGTATATCAGGTGAACAAGATAATACGTAAAGAATGGATAGTTCCATTAATCCTGTTACATATAATAATGATGATATATTCCGTAAGCTCAATCTGTTCCAAGCTCGCTTCAGAAGCAGATTTTTTGAGTATGAAATTCATTATTAATTATGGACTTGTGATTTTTATTCTTTTTATTTATGCCGTATTATGGCAGCAGGTTCTCAAAAAGATGCCTTTAACAACAGCATACGCTAACAAGGCTGTAGTTATTATATGGGGGCTTGTATGGGGAAAGCTTATATTTGGCGAAGATATAACTTTAAAGAAAATACTTGGTTCCATAATAATAATGATTGGTGTTGGATTGGTGGTGACATGTAAAGATGAGTAAGGAGACACTTTATATTTTAATTTTTATTCTATCTGTTATGGTCGCATCAGTTTCACAGATATTATTAAAAACCAGTGCTGACAGGGAATATGAAAAATGGTATCAGGAATACCTTAATGTAAAGGTTATAATTGCATATGGAATGTTTTTTATCTCTACAGTTATAACAGTCCTCGCATATAAATATGTACCATTGTCTCTTGGCCCTGTCCTTGAATCTACAGGCTATATATTTGTAGCTTTGTTGGGCTATTTTGTCCTTAAAGATAAAATTCCAGCAAGAAAAATGCTTG
>JAZUFJ010000024.1:0-2200 GCA_045640645.1 Lachnospiraceae bacterium | reverse complement strand
CTTACAAATGCAACAACAGACCTTGGAGCTATATCAGAAGAGCTTGGAGCATCAGCTGAAGAAGTAGCTGCAACATGTCAGACAGTTACACTTGCATGTACAGATACACAGGCATCTACTCAGGAAATGAGAGATATCAACGAAAACATGAGCACAGTAATTGACTTCTTTAAATTATCTTAAAAAGTTAAATAACTCATATTTATAAAGTATTTTAAAATACGCATGTGATTTAGGTCACATGCGTATTTGCTTGCAAAGAATGTTTATACTCTGTAAAATAGGAATGATATTTATAATTCAGAAATCAAAAAGTCGTGGCGTTATATTTATAAAGGCTTAAACTGAATGGAAAGGATGAAGAAAATGAAGTTAGGTATTATAGGTTTAGGAAATATGGCTACAGCTATGCTTGGAGGTATTATTGGAGCAGGCCTTATAAAGAAAGAAGATATAAATGGTTCTGATTATTCTGAAGCAGCTGGCAAAACGATAGCTGATAAATTAGGAATAAATGTTGGAACAGATAATATTAAAGCGATGGAAGGTGCTGACATAGTGATACTTGCTGTAAAACCACAGGTTTATGCTACAGTACTTGAAGAGATTAAGGGTAGTCTTAAAGCGACACAGGTAGTTATATCAATAGCTCCTGGAAAGACTCTGGCTTATTTAGAAGCAGCTTTAGGCACAGATAAAAAGATTGTAAGACTGATGCCCAATACTCCAGCTCTGGTTATGGAGGGATGTACAGGAGTATGCAAGAATAAGAACGTAACAGAAGAGGAATTTAAAACGGTTATGTCTCTTCTTAACAGCTTTGGAAAGGCATATGAAGTTAACGAAAACCAGATGGATGCAGTAGTAGCTATTTCCGGATCATCACCAGCGTATGTGTTTATGTTTATCGAAGCAATGGCAGACGCTGCAGTGGCTGAGGGCCTGCCAAGAAAGACAGCATATGAAATGGCAGCACAGGCAGTTTTAGGTTCTGCAAAGATGGTATTGGAAACTGGCAGACATCCTGGTGACCTTAAGGATATGGTATGCTCTCCAGCTGGTACTACCATTGAGGCAGTGGGAGTATTAGAAGCAGAAGGCTTTAGAGGTGCTGTAATAGATGCTGTCAGAGCATGTGCTGACAAATCAAGAAGCTTATAATATCTTTGATTCCATTATAAATTTTTCGATATAAAATTGATATTTCTTGAAACAGACTGGTAATATTGGTGAAAGATAATGAACGATAAAAAAACAATGGCAAAAGATTTAACAAAAGGAAGTGTGCCCAAGCTATTGCTGCTTTTTGCGGCACCTCTTTTTGTGTCAAATGCGCTCCAGGCAATATATAATATTGTAGATATGATTGTTGTAGGGCAGGTAATAGGCGGAAATGGCATGTCTGCTGTAGCTACCGGCGGAAATGTTTTGGGAATCCTAAACTTTATAGTAATGGGTTTTTCTGGAGCCGGTCAGATTATTATAGCCAGATCTGTAGGCGAAGGAAATATGGAAGAGGTTAAGAAGACTATTGGTACCATGTTTTCACTATTATTGTCTGCTGCTTTGGTAATGTCGATTGTATGTTTTTTTATCAGGGAATGGCTGCTTAATCTGGTAAATACTCCCCAGGAAGCTTATGCATATACGATGGATTATACTCTTATATGTATGATAGGTCTGGTATTCATTTATGGATATAATATTGTGAGCGCTATTATGCGAGGAATGGGAGATTCGAAAAGACCGTTCATGTTTGTGGCTATAGCTTCTGTGATAAATATTATATTGGATGTGTTATTCGTTGCGGCTTTCAGAATGGAAGTAATAGGAGCTGCCTTGGCTACGGTAATAGGGCAGGCGGTAAGCTTTATTTTTGCCATGTTCTATTTTTATAAGCATAAGGAAAGCTTTGGATTTGATTTCAAACCGGAAAGCTTTGTTCCCCACATGGATACGGTAAAACGTTTGTGTGCGCTTGGTATTCCTATGGCAATACAATCTGCGGCGATTACCATTTCTATGACAGTCGTTGCTGCATGGGTTAATGCATTCGGCGTTGTGGCATCAGCCTGCGCAGGTGTGCTTAATAAGCTGAATATGCTGGTAGGAATCCTCAGTCAGTCGCTCACTACAGCGGCAGGCTCTATGGTGGGACAGAATCTTGGTGCAAAAAAATATAACAGAGTACCTAAAATAC
>JAZUFJ010000023.1:0-4644 GCA_045640645.1 Lachnospiraceae bacterium | reverse complement strand
GAAATGCGTTATCACTGTGGTGATATGCTGGCAAGAAGAGATGATGTTACACCTGATATCGTAGCTGGTGTGCCGGATTCAGGTATTGCTCATGCTATCGGATATGCTAATCAGTCAGGTATCCCATTTGCAAGACCATTTATTAAATATACACCTACCTGGCCAAGATCATTTATGCCAACAGACCAGAGCCAGAGAAATCTTATAGCCAGAATGAAGCTTATTCCGGTTGATGCGCTTATAAGAGATAAGAGCTTACTTCTTATAGATGATTCTATCGTTAGAGGTACACAGCTTAGAGAGACAACAGAATTCTTATATAACAGCGGTGCGAAAGAGGTACATATTAGACCAGCCTGTCCACCACTTTTACATGGCTGTAAATTCTTAAATTTCTCTCGTTCTAATTCTGAATATGATCTTATTACAAGAAGAATAATAAGAGAAAGAGAAGGCGAGAATGTAGACGATAAGATCTTAGCTGACTATGCAAATCCTGATTCTGCTAATTATAAAGAGATGATAGAGGAGATAAGAAAACAGCTTAACTTTACCTCATTAAGATTCCACAGACTGGATGATATGATAGAATCTGTAGGTCTTCCTAAAGAGAAATTATGTACATATTGCTGGGATAAGCAGGGTGATTGCTCTGGAGGATGTAGTGGATGTAGCGGATGCGGTGGAGGAAAGAATTAAAGAAATATAATCAAGACGATGTATTTCCGTAGCCTATATCGTAAGTGAAAATAAAAGAGCTGCCATAAAATGTCTGTTTATTGAAAACAATGACATGTTTAGGCAGCTCTTCTTTTTATTGCAGTTTTACTTATTGAGAAATGCACGGTGCTGGAGCAGCGGTGTTGGTACGCTTTGACCGGATTTCTCTATTCTTTGTAATTGCAGATCAGATATACGCATAGCCTGAGCTCGCTTTACATCATATCTTTCTGTAAGGTCTTTATATATCTGGTTCGTACTTATCTTCTGACGAATCTCCAGTGGGAAAGGACAATATTTAAACAGTACAGCTCTGGCAAGCTTGTTCAGCCTTAAAGAGCCTGCGCTTTCAAACTGGATATAATCAATATAATCCCTGACAAACATTTCTTTTGAACTATTTCGGAACTTTTTGTAGTTGTTTTTGATCTTTTCCTTAGCTTCTGAGGATAGCTCATGACTTCTCTTATAGGTTTCTAAGTAATCACAGTAGTCGCTTGTAAGAGAATGCTCGCTAATATCATTCCATCTTACGCCCTGTATACGTCGGCAAAGCTCCCAACGGAACTCTCCGCACAGTCTGACCATAACCTTTGAAAGATCCTCTAAAAGGCAAATAGGAAGGACGTAACGTCCGGGAGAGGTTCTCTTTCTTCCGGTGATTTCCTGCCACATAGCACCACGAAGACCGCACTGTGGGAGAAGAATAATCTCCGGGATTACCTCGACCTGTATAAGATCCTTTGTAATACCTGCATCGGGAGCGCTAAACATGGTTTCTCGATAGAACAGGGAGAAATCTACATTTCTCATCTGACCTATTGCGTTTGTAATATCCTTATTTCTCATAATAACGGAGTTAAAGGATTTAAACAGCTCCTGATCTGAGAAAACCGGACAGAATGTGGTAACATGTCCTGATACCATTTTTCCTGTAGAGCGGAACATATTTTCAAATTCATAGCTTACTCTTTTGGCTCCGTTACGAAGGGCTGCGCTTTCTTCAGCTTCGTTGATACGGTTTTCCTTACGTAAAGAATGGAGATAGGCTGTGTAATCAACGTTAAATTCGTTAATAGAGGGATCTCTTTTTCCTCGGTAAATAAGCAGTAACCAGTCATAAAAGGTATATATTCTGGAGGCCTCATCAAACTGGTAGTTCTGAGCAAATATATACATATATATTGCATTGTTTAAGCCTGCTAAGTTTTCGTCTATATATCCAAAATAGAAAAACATCTTAAGAACAATAGGCACATTTGGATCGTTAAGACTCTTTAAGAAGGCTCTTTCATATATTTCATAGAAACATGCCGTTATATTTTTTCTAATATTTCTTGTTACATCATCAGAGCTGGAACGATCCTTTAACTTGATGTATTGAGAAACAAAGGTTTTAAAGAGCGCTGCGTCGTTTTCTGATAATCCGGAATAAGCAAGAATGGTGCTTATGGAATCACGAATCTCTATCTTTATGGTCTCTTTTAGGGCGGGGTCGATATCATCGTTGTTATCGCTTGTAACCGGTTTTCTGGCAGCAGGTACAAGACCGTGGTATTCTACCTTGCGATTGTCTAAAAGATCCTTGTCAATGCGCTCCTGCTGTTCCATTATGCTAATAAGATTATCAAGTGATTGTATCAATGGTGTAAGAGAAGCATGCTTAATAAGCGCATCTTCCAATAATGAAATATAAAAGGTATAAAGGTCGATACGATAATCGCTGATAAATGCATCACACATCATATCGATATATTTAAGCATACGTTCACAGGCTCTTAATATAACCGGGATATCCTGTGCGGCTTTCATTATCAATCCTGTACAGCCATTTGGATCAGAATCTAAAAAAGCACGCCATTTTGAAGAATTATAGCTGCCTAAAGAGGAGTAATATTCTAACATCCAGCTTTTCGGAACGTTATCTGTAGAAAATTTACCGAGCTCTTCAAGGCCTGGTAAGGTCTTTGGTGTGACTCTTAGAGCCTCGCATAGCTTAAGATATTTTTGATTTTCCTCTAAAATGGTATCGTATAGGAATTGGCAGGTACTGTGATAATCATAATATTTCTGTACCATTTCCTGAATCTTACTTATATAGCAATAGGTTATCAGACCACAAGCGTTTATGTTTCCTGCTAAAAGTGTGTTTAAATCATCTGAACCAGAATAATCATATTGATATAGGGTTACGGGCTTTATTACCTGATATATGTGCTGGTATGATATTGATTGCTCATTAATAGTACCAAGAATAGAGCCTTTTTCTAAAAAAAGCTCTGAATAGTTATTATCCATCTTGATAACACCATCAACTATAATGGAAATTGTATCTGAGGTATCGCCAATATTATAAAGTATGCTTCCGGCCTCGTATTTTTTAATATTCATATTTAATCCCCACTAATCAAAAGTCCACAAAACCTTATAAAATAGTATATCATGCCTAAATATTAACATCAACAAGACAGTAAAAGGACGAAAACAAAAAAATAGTATCCTTTTATCAAAAGAATAGTGAAGCGAAGATAAGATATAATATATAATGATATAGGATTGAGGGAAAAATGATCACTATTTGAGTTAAAGATAATGTGAAACAATGACAGATTAAATAGAATAAAAATGAGAAAGAGGATAAGTCCATGTGGAAAGCGGACCAGGGAAATGGAACCTATAAAAATCCTATTTTATACAGAGATTATTCTGATCCTGATGCAATAAGGGTGGAAAATAATTATTATATGATAGCATCGAGCTTTGCAAATACACCAGGTATTCCAATATTACATTCATTGGATCTGGTTAACTGGAAGGTGTTAGGTTATGCCCTTGATAATATACCAGAGGAAAGATATAAGAAGGTAATGCATGGCTGTGGAGTATGGGCACCAGCTATCAGGTATCATAATGGGGAGTATTTTATATGCTTTCCTATGCCTGATGAAGGAATATATATGACGAAATCAAAGAATATTAATGGCCCTTTCAGTACACCGGTAAATATTTATAAGGGAGCTGGACATATCGATCCCTGCCCATTTTGGGATGATGATGGCAAAGCCTATCTGGTATATGGAGTAGCAAAGAGCAGAATAGGATATAAATCAGTAATATATATAAGAGAAATGGCGGAGGATGGCCTCTCCTTAATAGGGGACGAGGTTATGGTATTTGATGGCCGTGAAAATGGTCAGGATACAATAGAGGGACCTAAATTATATAAAAAAGATGGATATTATTATATATTTGCCCCTGCAGGTGGAGTGAAAACAGGATGGCAGCTTGTACTTAGATCAAGGTCAATATATGGACCGTATGAGCACAAAATAGTAATGAAACAAGGCAGCACCGAGGTTAACGGCCCTCATCAGGGAGCCTGGGTGGATACTATTACTGGTGAAGATTGGTTTATACATTTTCAGGATGTCTATAGTGCAGGAAGAATAGTTCACTTGCAGCCAATGACATGGGAGAATGGATGGCCGATAATAGGAAAGCCGGTTGAAGATGAGGATTATGGTGAGCCGGTTCATATATATAAAAAACCAACCGTAAAGCTCGCTGAGCTTTCAACGCAAAATAATAATGAAGCTATTATAGAACCTGATGCGGATGATGATTTTATTAACGGATACTACAATACTGCCTGGCAGTGGAATGGCAATCATGAAAAATGCTGGGTCCTTAATGACGATAATCAGAGGACATCAGGAAATGACGGATTGTATCTAAAAAGCATATATTATACTGAAAATATTCTATTGGGAGATATGCATAATATAATAATGCAAAACTGGCCGGCGCCGGAATTCTGCTGCGAAACATATATTAATCTGAGCAGGCTGTCAGCGGGAGACAGAACAGGTATAATTACCATGGGAACAACCTATGGAGCTCTTGAAATCGAAAAAAGAGAGACAG
>JAZUFJ010000022.1:0-6057 GCA_045640645.1 Lachnospiraceae bacterium | reverse complement strand
ATATTATCATCCTTAGGTATCTCATACATAATATCAAGCATAATTTCTTCTATGATTGATCTCAAAGCCCTTGCTCCGGTATCCTTTTCCATCGCCTTTTTTGCGATCTCTCTTAAGGCATCATCTGTAAACTCAAGCTTTACCTCATCCATTGACAATAGCTTCTGATATTGCTTAATTATAGCATTCTTTGGCTCTTTTAGGATATCCACCATCATATCCTCACTTAATCCCTGCATTGTAAATATAATAGGTAAACGTCCTACAAATTCAGGTATCATACCAAATTTCTTTATATCATCTACGGTTACCTCGCTAAGGATATCCTTCTTTTTATCTAGTACATCCTTTAGCTCCGCATTAAACCCTATAGAAGTCTGCTTTCTAAGTCTTTGCTTTATTATCTCATCCAGCTCAGGAAAAGCTCCTCCACAAATAAACAAAATATTTCTGGTATTTACTGTAGCAAGAGGAACCATAGCATTTTTGGAATTTGCTCCTACCGGCACCTCAACATCTGCTCCCTCAAGAAGCTTAAGCATACCCTGCTGCACACTTTCACCGCTTACATCTCTGGCATGAGTATTTTTCTTTTTTGCAATTTTATCTATTTCATCTATAAAAATAATACCTGTTTCAGCCTTTTCCACATCATTATCTGCTGCCGCCAAAAGCTTTGATACAACACTTTCTATATCGTCACCGATATATCCAGCCTCTGTCAAAGAGGTTGCATCAGCAATAGCAAGTGGAACATTAAGAAGACTTGCCAGAGTCTTTACAAGATAAGTCTTTCCACAACCAGTAGGACCTATCAAAAGCATATTAGATTTCTCTATTTCTACCCCTTTGAGTCTCTCCTCAAACATTTCAGGCTTCATGCCTTCTGAAGCTACTCTCTTATAATGATTATATACACCTACAGAAATAATCTTTTTTGCTCTATCCTGACCAACTACATACTCATCAAGCATTTCCTTGAGCTTATGAGGCTGTGGAATGTCTTTGATATTTATCACAGGGCCGCTTTCTCCTGGTTTTTTCTTCTTTACCTTTGGTCTTGGAGATAACATCCCCTGAAGGTCTGACATATTCAAGAAACTGATATTCGGTATTCCGGAAAATCCCTGGGATCCATTTTTCTTTGGTTTATCCTTTTCTTCTTTATCATCAGGATCTGCATTCTCTACATCAGAACCTGATACTTCTCCAGTACTTTCTGATTCCATTCCTGATTTGTCTGGGGTTTTATTGCTATTAATATTATTCATATTTCCTGATGAAAAGATGTCAAAGTTAGCCATATTCATTAGCACTGATGGATCAATATTTCCAAAACCCATCTTTGACATAGTGTCCATTGTGCTATGAAGACAATCGTCGCAAACAGACATATTATTAGGAAGATGAAACATTTTGCCAGCTACCGATTCCGGTCTATGGCAAAGATAGCAAACATCTTCATATTCTTTATCGTTATTGTTATCGTTCATACTTCCTCCATATATCTTAATTCAAAGATAATTCATTACTATCCTTCTATCGAACATCCCAGTACTTCTTGAAAAATACCGGGCTCATAGTAAACTTCATAACAAGTTTTCTGGGTAATTTATCATATTTTTTTCCAAGCTTAAAACCAGCCAGACGATATGCACACATTACAGAAAAAGGTACAATGAGTAAAGGCTTCTTATTACTTACAAAATATGAAAATGCCTTCTTAACATATTTTACTCCTTCTGATTCCGACGATATGCCATCAAAAACATCCGGATTCATTTTCTGTGAAACAGCTAAATCAAAATTACGACTAAATTGCTGTTTACCATTATAATTATGTGAATGTATAACCTCTGCTTTTGAAGCATAAGCTATCTTTTTACCTGACTTCAAAAGCTTATTGGCATAAATCATATCCTCATTAAATATGGTTCTGTCAATAAAACCTCCCAGCTCATTAAAATATGTGCTTCTATACGCAGCACATACATTGGAGCAGAAAAAAGCTTTTATTCCTATCTTCTCTATATCCTCAAAAGATTTTATACTGTCCTGATCAGGATAATTGAATTCTCTGGAGAAAACTTCTGCCAGTGTAGCCTTTGAATCTGCGATTTGTCTTCCATAGCTTGCCCCTACCTCTTCATATTTAAAAGGCTTTATCAATTCCTCAATCAACCTGTTATTCTTGGGAACAGCATCCTGTGTCATAAATACCAGAATATCCGCATCAGAATACTTAGCTCCGGCATTTCTGGTTTTTCCATGGTCAAAATCATACTTCGTAATATTATGAATTTCCAAAAGCTTCTCTTCCTTTGAAAAAGCATGACCATAGAATAAATTATCCAGATACTTTTCTTCAGTATTCATGATAATAATTTTATTTATGCCTACCGTCTGCTTGTCAAGCATTTCAATCAACCTAAATAAAGTCTTATCCGGCTTATAGGTGGGAATAATCACATCAATTTTCATATATCTTTTTTTATCTCCTAATAGGCATTTTCATTTATAAAACCTTTAAATATAGTTAAAAACAAGATTTTAAAATCAAAGCCCATAGTCCAGTTTTCTATGTAATAAAGATCGTATTCTACCCTTTTTTCTATAGAAGTATCTCCTCTGTAGCCATTAATCTGCGCCCATCCTGTAAGCCCTGGCCTAACCTGATGTTTAACCATATATCTTGGAATTTCTTCCTTGAATTTCTCTACAAACTGGGTTCTCTCTGGTCTTGGTCCAACCAGGCTCATCTGACCTACTAAAATATTAAATAGCTGTGGAAGCTCATCTATACTGGTTCTTCTTAGGAATCTTCCTATCTTTGTAACCCTTGGATCATCTTTTGTAGTCCAACCTTTTGCTTCATCTTCCTCTTCCTGAACCTTCATGGTTCTGAACTTATACATCTTAAAAGGTTTATTATGGATTCCCACTCTTTCCTGCGAAAAAATAACTGGTCCCGGAGAGCTTAGCTTCACTAATATTGCTGAAACAAGCATTACAGGAGATGAAATTATTATAGCTATTAGAGAGCCTATGATATCAACCACTCTCTTTAAAATCATATTAAGAGTATTTGTCAGTGGAACATGTCTTATATTTATTACTGGTAATCCCTGCAAGTCCTCTGTATATGGCTTGTTAGGAATAATACCTAAATAATCAGGTATGAACTTTGTATGTACTCCTGATTTCTCACATTCTTTAGCTATCTCCTCCAAACGACCATACTCATCCAGACTTAAAGTAATAGCTATCTCATCAAGCTTATTTTCCGGAAGAATAACCATCAGGTTATCAATTCTGCCTAGCACCTTTACACCCTTGTACATGGTGCCTCTTTCAACCTTGTCATCCAGAATACCTCTGATAACATATCCCCATTGCGGATTAAGCCTGATTTTATTTATATACGCCTCCGCTGACTTTGAATATCCTACCAAAAGTACATATTTTAGATTGTAGCCTCTTTTTCTGAAATACCTTAAAATACTCCTTAATATGTTACGGTATCCAGTCTCGATAATAATGTTTATCATCCAAAAAATCAGAAACATCTCACGAGAATAATTAGGTTGATTAATAATATATAGAATTACTATTACGGTTATTACACCTACGGAATTTGCCTTTAATATGTTAAAAAATTCCCTTTTTCTCCCTGATGCACGTTTAGAATTGTACATATCAAAGAAATAATACAGAAACAGATAAAACGGAATAACAAAATAAAAAACATACATATAAGAGCGAAGCGGCAGACCTATATCATATTCTATCCACCCACTTCTGAATTTCAACCAATACGCAAGCAAATATGCACCTGCTGTAGCCAGCGCATCTATCAGAACATGTAATTGATTAAATACCTTCTGATTATCCTTTATCATACTTTTGCCTCCAAATGATGGTAATCAGTCCTCTAAATCAAAATCATCATAAATACTCTGAAATACTATTTTTTAACCTTCATCTTATTTATCCAACAAATCTACGAATAATATTTATCCATAATTCAATCTGTATCTTAATATAATTTTTAAAATACTTTATTGAATGCGGAAATCTTCTCCCCGATACACAAAGAAGAAAACCTCTTTTCATACCAGAAAAATATGGTCTAAAATGACCTTTCATACTAAAAAATAATGCCTTAATCATAAAGCCAATAATAATAAATGGCAGATTGATGATAATCTGTAAAACCGGCATATTTTTATATATCACATACCAGGTATTTCTTACAGTAAGCCTTATCTTAAAAGGATTGTGTCTTGAACCTGTAGTTCCACTTCCTGCATGATACACCAAAGCCTTTGGGGTATACATATTCCTATAACCTAATATTTTTGCCCTGTATCCTATATCAACATCTTCCAAATAGGAAAAATGTAATTCATCAAAATATCCAACCTTATCAAATAGCCTTTTATTATATATAGCAGCTCCAGCACAGGCAGAGAACACTTCACATTCTTTATTATAAAGGCTTCTGTCCTTATCCTTTCCAAGACCAAAGGCCCATCCCAGGGCGCAATACAAATCTCCTGCATCATCTATTAGCTCCGGTTTGTTAAGCTGGATCATTTTAGAGCTTACCGAAAAAATTTTGTCATCTCCAGATATTGATAAATACATCTCTTTAACAAAATTTTCATCGCATACAGTATCATTGTTTAGCAAAATAACATAATCTGACTGTGCAAGCTTTATGCCCTCGTTTACAGCTCTGGAAAAACCAAAGTTATCATTTAATCTTTTGAGATATACCTCTTTATATTTTTCCTGAACTATATCATCGCTTCCATCTTTTGACCCATTATCTATAACAATCACATTAAAATCCGTAAATGATTGTTTTCTTAAGGAGTCCAAACAGTTTTCAATATAATTGCTGCCATTATAATTAGGTATTACTACTGTAACTTTTGCCATTATTTCCTTACAAACTCCGCATATGGATCATATATAACCATGTATTTTTCTGATAAATTCTTATCTGTATCAAGAGCTTCCACCTTTATCATCATGCAATCAAGCGATACACCATCTACCTTCTGCTGAAGACTGGCTCTATGCAGATATCCCGAATAATTCTTATCAAGACCCCTAAACAATGGTATCATCTGACCCATCTCGTCTCTTCTATACCCAGCGCTTTCTATCTTTCCATGTCGATCTATAATTTTTCCACCGACACATCCAACCTCTGCTCTGTTAAGATTACTGGAAAGCTCCTCTAAATAATCAGATGTCACCGGTTTTATATCATCAGACATCACCATAATATACTTATGTCCGCTACCTTTTATCTCATCATATGTAGCCATATCCCACTGGGTTTTTCCCATACATAATATATCTTCTAATATATTTTCTTTTGTTACGTTATATTTTACTCTGTAAAATCCCAAATGCTTTGTATTAACTACTTCAGCCTTTATTCCCATTCTATTCAAATGATCTTCTATAGCATATTTTCCAGCCTCATATGCATATAGCTTACTGTCTGGATTCTCGGCAGTAGAGCCATCAGAAGATCTCCAATGGTATAAAACCTTTTCTATATGGTATATTTCATTGTTTTCAAGGTTTTCGACACATCTGAAAATAAAATCATGATCCTGAGCACCATTATATTTATCATTAAAGCCAACTTTTTTTGCCAGCTCACTTCTAACAACAAAAAAATGACAAATATAATTATTGGTTCGTAGTAAATCTATATCAAAATCAGGTTTCTTATGGTAATCAAAATATCTGTTTAGATCATTATTCACCTTGTCCTCATCCGAATAGATACATTTTATCCTATTAATATATTTTTTATCTATTTCGTATAATCCAGCCTCTAATACACACATCACCTGATAAAGTGCATCTGATGTCAGAATATCATCATGGTCAAGAAGGCCTATATATTCTCCTGTTGCCATTTTAAGCGCTTCATTCGTATTACCACTTATTCCAAGATTCCTATTAAGCTTTTTATATTTTATCTTAACAGCCGTATCTTCAGGACAACTTCTACAAAATTCTTCTACTGCT
>JAZUFJ010000021.1:0-2130 GCA_045640645.1 Lachnospiraceae bacterium | reverse complement strand
TCTTTGCTTCTGTCCACCGGAAAGCTTGATACCACGCTGGCCTATGTCTGTATCGTAACCGTCTGGAAGATTCATTATGAAATCATGGGCGTTAGCATTTTTAGCTGCCTGTATAACTTCCTCTCTTGTAGCGCCAGCCCTTCCATAGGATATGTTCTCATAAACGGTGCCAGCAAAAAGATAAACATCCTGCTGTACTATACCAATATTGTTCCTAAGACTATTTAAGGTAACGTCTCTTATATCCATGCCATCTATAGTGATTGCGCCTTCATTTATCTCATAAAATCTTGGAATAAGTGAGCAAATCGTAGTTTTACCAGCTCCTGATGAACCAACAAGAGCCATATAAGAGCCAGCCTTAATATCTAGATTAATATTTTTCAGCACTGTATCAGATTTGTCATTATATCTGAAAGAAACCCCGTCAAACTTTATATCACCCTTTACATTTTTAAGCTCAACAGCATTTTCCCTATCTACTATATCCGGCTCTGTATCCATGATCTCTCTGAAACGCTCAAAACCTGTATATCCATTTTGGAACTGTTCCGTAAAGTCTACCAGTACTCTGATAGGATCAGTAAATACACCTATATATAATAGGAAGGTAACAAAATCTGTAAGGCTCAAAGATGAATAGGCGATGAGGAAACAGCCTGTTAGGATGACCGCTACCTGGATAAATGTCGTAAAGAAGTTTATACCTGATTGGAACAATCCCATGTAGAAATAACTGTTCTTCTTAGCTTTCAGGAAAGCATCATTTCCTTCCTTAAATTTTCCCTCTTCTACTTTTTCGTTAGCGAAAGACTTAACTACACGTATACCGGAAAGGTTATCCTCTATCTGGGCATTGATCTCTGCAATTTTTACCCTGTTCTGCCTAAAAGCCTTACGCATTCTCTTATTAAGAAAAAAAGCAAACGCAAACATAAACGGCAGAGTAACAAAAGCCGCCAGTGTAAGAGCGGTATTGATATTTGCAAGAATAATCAGGGCTCCTGTGATTTTTAATATGGATAAAATAATATTTTCAGGGCCATGGTGTAGAAGCTCAGTTATATCAAAAAGATCTGAGGTAATCCTGCTCATAAGCTGGCCTACCTTGGCATCATCATAGAAAGAAAAAGAAAGCTTCTGCATATGGGCAAATATCTCCGCACGCATGTTGTATTCGATCTTCGCGCCCATAACATGACCATAGTTACCGATAAAGAACCTGCTATAGCCGTCGATCAGAAGAAGAGATGCCAGGATCACAATAATAACCGGAATCTGCTGCAGAATAATTTCGGAATCAAGATGTACAAGCGTACCCGTTACATACCTTACAACAAGAGGTATTGTAAGCGCCACGATAGCGCTCAGGGTAGCAAAGAACATGTCTGCCCAGAATATTTTCTTATATGGTCTATAATATGTAAGCATTTTTGCCAAATTTGATTTGAGCCCGGCTTTTTTCATCGTTATTTTCCTCATTTATACTATCTTTTATAGCCTAACGAACTTTAATAGTGTAGCACTTGTGGAATAAAGTTTCTATATTATATTTTGCTATGATTTCTTTATGAGCAATCACTGATAACGGTAATTTTTATAGCTTTGCTATGGCAAGCTTTGTATATGATTACCTCGTATATGAACCTGCTATTTTTATATAGCTTTTTTTGATATAATTAGTGTATATTCTTAATAATACATCGGTTTTTACAACAAAACAGAATGAAAAGCATATATCAAGTTTCTACATATTATATGCAGTATTTAATTGAAAGCTTTCAGAAAGGCGATCCCATGAAAAAAAGAAAAATAGCATTAATGTTGTCGTTAATAATGATCACATCCAGCGTTTTAGCAGGCTGCGGAAATAGTAAAACCAGCACAACGGAAGTTGAAGCTAAGGTGACAGAAGAGGTAGAAGCTGAGGTAGCTGTAGAGGAAGATATTGCACCGGAAGTTGAAGAAATGGTTGAGGTCGCTGACGAAGACATTGAGGCGAATATTGATTACCTGGCATTGTACTCCCCTATCCTTGACAGGTTCACTGATTTTGTTATAGCCGAAAAAAATGGCGAACATGTCTGGGATGTTGATTTCGCAGGTCAAAGCGGTCTTATCGACGCTTGT
>JAZUFJ010000020.1:0-13357 GCA_045640645.1 Lachnospiraceae bacterium | reverse complement strand
ACATGGCTACGATCCGACTTGTAGATGTCTGCTCAAAGCCTCCAATATCATGGGCCCAGTATCCAAAGCCTGACATAAGAAGTGATAAACCTCCACGGATGCTTTCTTCCATAGACTCATAATCTGACCAGCAATCACCTCCCCAGTGAACCGGGTACTTCTGACCGCCTACTGTTGCAGATCTGGCAAAAAGCATTCCTCCACCTTTGCCCTTCTTTTCTTCCATGATCTCAAATACACATTTATTATACAGATGTGTATAGTAGTTTCTCATCTTCTTTGGATCTGATCCATCATAATATACAACGCCTTCCCTTGGAATTCTTTCACCAAAGTCAGATTTAATGGCATCAACACCCATGTCTAAAAGCTTTGCCATATGAAGCTGGAACCATCTGTATGCTTCAGGATTAGTAAAATCTACCAAAGCCATACCTGGCTGCCACATATCCCACTGCCATACGTCTCCATTAGTTCTCTTTACAAAATATCCTTTTTCTACACCTTCATCAAATATTGCATTTCCCTGTGCAATATATGGATTAGTCCAAACACAAATATTTATTCCCTTTGCTTTTATTCTCTTAAGCATTCCCTCTGGATCAGGGAATACGTTTGAATCCCATTCGAAATCAGTCCAGTGGAAATCTCTCATCCAGCAGCAATCAAAATGGAAGGTTCTAAGAGGAATATCTCTGTCTAACATTCCATCAATAAAGCTCATAACTGTCTTTTCATCATAATCTGTAGTAAATGATGTAGATAGCCATAATCCAAAGGTCCATGGAGCAGGAAGAGTAGGTTTACCTGTGAAATCAGTATAGTTTACTAATACATCCTTCATATCCTGTCCTGCTATAACATAGTAATCAAGATAGCCACCCTCTACGGCGAATTCACATTTTACAACACTGTCAGATCCTATTTCAAATTCAAATGGCTCCGGATGATTAACAAATACTCCGTATCCCTTATCTGAAATATAAAATGGAATATTCTTATATGCCTGATCTGTTGATGTACCGCCATCTCTGTTTTCGATAATAACTGTCTGACCGTTTTTAACAAATGGTGTAAATCTTTCGCCTGTTCCATAAATATGCTCGTTTACTGTTATAGAAAGGTTCTGTCTCATATATGTATTCTCTGTGTCTCCTGCCATATCATAAGGCATTCCACGAAAATCTTTTTTAATAAGAGCCAGGTCTCTTCCCTTTGATCCGGTAATCTTTACCCATTCTTCATTTCCGTCAGCTTTCTTAACAAGCTTATAATATACCATCGTAAAATCAGCTTTGGTAATTTCAAGCTTTGCTTTACCACTGATAATTATTACCTTGTCCTCAGTTTCCTTTGCATCAATAGAAATGTCTTCTTTTAAAAGAAGGTCAAATTCTGGTGATTTCTTTTTAAATCCTGTATGATGCCATGTCTGAACACGGAGAATATCCTCACGTGGAGAGCTAATACGTACTGTAAGGTTCACACCACCTAATGTATCCCCTTTTCCTCTTATATGTGAGGTTGGGGCAGTAATCAATACCTCTTTATCCTTTATAGTCACAAAATAAATCTCTGTTGCTGCAAAACAGGTATATCCGTTCTGCATTATCCAGCATCCGTTTTCAAACTTCATTTGATATTCTCCTTTGATACTTCAAATAATAAAAGCTTATTTTGTTAAAAAGGTGACCCGTAGAAATACGGATCACCTTTTATCTACTTTAATATAATATTAATTCTACTGTGGTCCGTCAATTGCTGCCCACTGTTCTTCGATCTCTGCACAAGCCTCATCCTTTGTAAGAGAACCTGCTACATAAGCCTGCATTGTTTCACCAAATACCTGATGGAATGAATCTGTATCATAGCTGATAGCAAGATCTGCAGTACCTTTTTCAGCTGCAAGTGCATTACCCTGATTGATAACTTCGAAAGTTGATGGAGCGTCAGACTTAATAGGAAGAACAACACCTGCTACATCATTGAACCATGTCTCAGCATAGTCTGATGTATACCACCAGTTAACGAAATCAAGAACTGCCTGAAGGTTCTTAGAATCCTTAGATACACGAAGAGCCTGGTCAGAACCAGCTACAACCTTTGTAAGAGCTGCATCTTCATTAATAGCATATCCGTTGAAACCAAGCTTGAAATCAGGATTGATAGCAAGACAGTCAGCCTCTACCCAAGCACCCTGGCCGATCATCATAGCTGCTTCGCCTGTTGCTACAGCTGCTTCTTCTGTTGAAAGAGTAGATTCAAGTGGCTTAGCATCGCCGTATTTAACAGCAAGGTCTACAAAGTTAAAGAAATCATCATACATTTCTGGATAATCAGAGATGTGAGCTTCGCCATTTTTGAACTTATCAGCGAGAGCACCTGTTGTGATACCAGCCTTTTCAGCTGCTGCTGATTCGAACTGCTGTGCAAGATGTTTCCATACCCACCATTCACCAAAACCTGTTGAGAAAGGTGTGATACCAGCTGCTGAAATAGTTTCACAAGCTGCTTCAAGCTCTGAGAAAGTTGTAGGATAAGCAATTCCTAAATCATCAAAGATTCCCTGATTGTAAACACAACCGAACCAGTTACCTTTAATAGCAAGACCATATAATCCGCCGCCTTCCTGTGTAGAAGCCATTACAGATGCTACAGAGTCGCTCATTGCATCAGCAATTGGTTCACCTGAAAGGTCATATGAATACTCAAGATATGTGTCAATTTCCATACCTGATGTTGAAGCAAAAATGTCAGGTACTTCGCCAGAATTTAATTTTGCCTTAAGAAGAGTTGGGTAATCACTCTGAGTAGTTTCATAATTGATAGTTACGTTAGGAGCTACTGTTTTGTACTCCTCGATAAGTGTGTTGATAGCATCTGCATATTCAGGTGATGAGATAAACATATAAATCTCAGCTGGTTCATCTGATGATGCCTCTGCTGCTGGTGCTTCTGCTGAAGCTGCTGCTGGAGCAGTTGCTACTGGTGCTGCACATCCTGCAAGGAGTGAAGTAACCATTGCTGAAGCAAGTACGATACTTAATAATCTTTTCTTCATTGTAAGTCCTCCCTTTAATTGTATATGTTAAAAGACACTATTGTCTTTTATACCAATTTTATTAATGTGATTGTATCTTCAAATTTTCTTATCCCTTCACAGCTCCCGCTACAACGCCGTCAACAATATATTTCTGAAGGAATATAAATACTATAATAGATGGAACAACTGCCAGAACCATTCCGGTCATAGCATAATGCCATTTTGTATTCATGGATCCTACAAAGGTGTAGGCCGCCAAAACCAGAGTCTTTGTATTTTTATTAGAGTTAACCATCAAAAGCGGTAACAGGAAGTCATTCCATATCCACATAACATCAAGTACTATTACTGTTACTGTTACTGATTTTAAAAGTGGAAAGATTACTTCAATAAATGTTCTAAATGTACTGGCTCCATCTATCATGGCGCTCTCATCGATTTCCTTTGGAATAGTCTTCATAAAGTTATAGAATATGAAGGTTGCCATTGGTACACCGAAGCCCCAGTACTGTATTCCAAGACCAAGCTTACTACCTGATAAATGGATAACAGACATCGCTTTTAATAAAGTAATCATTATTGTCTGGAATGGTATAAGCATTGGTGTAATGATTATTGTATAGATTATTTTTGTATATCTGTTTCTTCTTCTATCTAAGATATAGGCTGCTGCAGAAGAGAAGAAAACTATTCCTGCAAGACCTGTTAACGTAATGATCACGTTATTTCTAAATAAAAGAAGGTAATCCATCTTTTTTATAACGTCTGAATAGTTCTGAGTGATCACTTCCTTTGGCCATGAAACCGGATTGGTAAGGATCTCTCCAAAGCTCTTAAAAGAATTGGCAAACATAAGAAATACAGGATAAAAATATACACATGCCAATACAATCAATACTATAAATAAAACAGATGCTTGTGCTTTACGTTTTGTCTTCATTACAGATCCACCTCCCTGGATGAGAACAGCTTAAGTACTATCTGTGTCACCACTAATACGAATATAAAATAGATAATGGATTCTGCTGAGCCAAGTCCGTAATTATTAGAGGTAAAGGCTTCATTATAAATCTGTAAGGTAACAGAATATGTAGAGTTTCCAGGTCCTCCCTTTGTAAGAGCCAGGATAATATCAAATACCTTCAAAGCATTTGTAAGAGACATAAAAATACAAGTAGTAATAGATGGTCCAAGAAGAGGTAATGTAACCTTAAAGAACTTCTGAATACCATTTGCTCCATCTACTGTTGCTGCCTCAAGAACGTCAGCCGGAACAGCCTGAAGACCGGCTATATAAAGTACTATATAAAAGCCTAACTGCTGCCATATTCCAACAAAGCATACGGAAAAATAAGCAAGCTTTGGATCACCTAACCAGCTCAAATTAAGCCATGACCATTCTGTAACCTTGTATAACTGATCGAAGCCCTGTGAAAAAATGAATTTCCATATAAAACCAACAATAGTCATACTCATAATATATGGAACGAAAAACATTCCTCTAAACAGATTAGATAATGGAAGCTTTTTGTTCAAAGCCAAAGCTAAAAGTATAGCAAATACATTAGAGAAAATCACAAAAGCTATAGTGTACTTTCCGGTAAATAAAAGAGAGTTAACAAAATCCTTGCTTCCTGTGAATATAGTCTTAAAATTTTCAAGGCCTATAAAAACCGGTTCTTTTGCTATTCCATTCCATTTTGTTAAAGAATAATATCCGCTCATAACAAATGGAACATATATCATAATAGCTGCCAGTATCATTGCTGGAAAACTAAAGGCAATATTCTCTATGACTTCTTTTCTTTTTCTCTTTGATGAAAACAAAATCCTTCCTCCTTATATCTTCCTAACTTATGATTTTATTTTATATAACATTATTAAATCTAAAAATGGAAAATCATGAACTAAAAATAGTAAAAAAATGAACTATTATCACTTTGTATAATAGTTCACTCTTTTATATCATCTGATTATTATTTGACGCTCGCGTCATTTTAGCTGTTCTGTGTTATGTGTTCTTTCCTATATTCTGATGGAGAAATGTTGTAATAATTTTTAAAGGCCTTTGAAAAGTGATTGTTATCAGAAAAGCCTACCTTTGTTCCAACCTCCTGCACCTTTATTTTTTCATCCTGTAAAAATAAGGCAGCCTTATCCATTCGTACTTTCAGGACATATTCATAGATACCATAGCCATACTTTGTTTTGAAATGTCTGGAAATATACTCCTTGGAAAAAAAGTATTTGTCCGAAAACATTGATATCTTGATGCTTTCATAATAATGCTTATCAATATAGTCATGAATCATCTCTACTATCTGGGCAGGTGTCATATCTGTTTCTGCTTCATTTGCAGTTTCCTCTATTTTTTTCTCCTCTAAATATAAGGATACTTTCTTTAATGCATGCTCAATCGCAATATTTAAAGATTCCCTGTCTATTGGCTTTAAAAGATAATCTGTCGCCCCATATCTTAATGCATTTTGAGCATAAGAGAAATCATCATAGCCGCTTACTATGATAAACTGGCTTCCCGGGTACTCATCCTTTGCGACCTCCAAAAATTCCAGTCCATTCATTATGGGCATACGTATATCCAGAAAAATTATGGTTGGCTCATGTATACGCATGATTTCAAGGCCTTCTTTACCATTAGAAGCCATCAATACTTCATCAATATTATATTCTTCCCATTTTACAAGCTTCTGAACAGCAATTCTTACAGGGTTTTCATCATCAATTATCAGTGCCTTCATAAATCATTCCCTTTCTGACCGGTAAAGTGATCTTTACTATTGTTCCCTCTCCCAGTCTGCTCTCTACTACCAAAGAGTCATCTTCTTTAAAAAGAATATTCAATCTTCCATATAGATTAGCTAATCCAACCCCTTGGGTATGTGTAGCCGAAAGTATCTCTTTCTTGAAGCTGCCTCTAAGCTCATTAAGCCTTTCTTCATCCATACCGCAGCCATTATCCTTAGCTTCTATAAATAGCTTCTCTTCTTTTATATACGCCTTTACATTTATCTCTATCGACGTTACATCTCCACCTATTCCATGCACTATAGAGTTCTCTACCAAAGTCTGCAGACATATCTTTGGTATCTTGCAGGTATAAGCGTCCTCCTCTATATCTATATTATATTTCAGATTATCTCCCATTCTAATCTTCTGAAGATATATATATTTATCTACGTGCGCGCTTTCATCTGCTAGGGTTACAAGATCTCCTCCTTTAATTGAGTACCTTAATATAGAAGCTAATGATATAACCATTTCGTGTATCTGATCCTGATCATTAACCAAAGCCTCAGTAGATATAGCCTGTAAAGTATTATATAGAAAATGAGGATTTATCTGGGCTTCCAGGGCTATTAACCTTGCTGTCTGCTCATTAATTTTTACCAGATAGTTTTCAGTAATAAGCCTGTCAATATGCTCTGACATATAGTTAAATGCATTTCCCAGATTGGTTATTTCACTGCTGCCGCCTATATTGATTTTGCTGTCGAAATCACCCTCGCCTACCTTCTTCATCTGCTCAGCCAGCTTGTTAAGTGGTTTCATAAGATACCTTATGGCTAAATATATAATAATGACAGCTATAAACCATACAATCACCCCTTGGATCAAAGATGTCCGGAGCAAATCCAGGATATTTCCCATCAGTATTCTGTATGGCTTTAGCGAAACCATTTTAAATCCATACTGGTCATCACTACTGCACATTGCCAGATATTTTGTTCCATTTATCTCTGTTTCATAATAATTTACAGGGAAATTATCTGTCAGATCATCAGGAATATATTCCATTATCTCTCTGTCAGTACAGTAAAGAACCTCACCTAAGGGATTGAAAATCAGCAAAACCTCTCCCTCGCTAAGGTGATAGCTCTTAATCATAGTATTAAGAAAATCCTTATCTATGCTACACTTTACAAAAGCTAAAGAAGATTTGTCTTTTATCTGAATAATTGAGTGATAAAAAGTAAAGAAATCTGATGCATCTTCTGATGGAACTGCATTTAGAAAGTATGCAGATTCCGAACAGTAATCAAAAGCCTTTTGCTCTTCAGGATCTATCTCCCCGATGCTTCTGGCTACAAGATACTGATTGCCTCTACCACTGCCCCTTCCCACTCTTATACCTCTGTTCATAAGGAAAAGCTCGTAGGAATTAAGATCATTTCTTGTATAATAATAAGCCTTCATCTGCTCCTTGATATAATCAATATCTTCATCTGTTATCCCAGACTGTGATTCTATGATTCTTATAAGCTTATTATCAAAACATGGCTGTATGGCAAATGATGTCAGCTCTTTTATATATTGTGATAAGGTATCAAGCTCAAGCTCTAAAACCGTGTTTGTATTGTTAACATAGGTTTCTATTACCTTTCCTCTGTTGTAAATATAATTGTCTGCGATAAGTATAGTAATTACCAAAGTAATTATTATCGTAAACACTGATGCTGTCTGTATCCATAATGGATATTTGTTGTGATTTTCATTTATATTCTTCATCATGTTTTTCGTCCGGATATATTATGCTATAAATGTCCAATGTCATTTTCCATATCATTTTTGTATGTAATTTGAAATATGGTCTCTGGCATTTCCTTTTTTATAGTAACAAAATTTATAGCAAAAGATAACCCCCAAGCCAAGCCCAGGGGTTATCATAATATTATTCTTTTAACATAAATTTCTTTCAGTATTATTTTCCATCAGTTAATATCTTCAATCAACAATTAACCTTTATACTATATATCTTAGATATTAAGAAGATCACTGTATACCTTAAGAGCTCCGTCTGTTTCATGAGCTAAAACTTTCTTAGCGAGAACCTTTCCAAGCTGTACGCCTTCCTGGTCAAAGCTGTTTACGTTCCATGTGAAGCCCTGGAACATAACCTTATTCTCAAAGTGTGAAAGAAGAGCACCTAAAGCTTCTGGTGTAAGAGATTCTCCGATGATAATACTTGATGGACGGTTACCAGCAAAGTTCTTGTTCTTATTATCATCCTTCTTACCAGCTGCAAAAGCTACTATCTGAGCTGCTACGTTAGCACATAATTTCTGCTGGCTTGTGCTTCCCTGAATATCTACATCGTTACCGATCTGGCTATTCTTAAATCCAATAAACTGAATAGGAATAATATCTGTTCCCTGATGAAGAAGCTGATAGAAAGAATGCTGTCCATTTGTTCCTGGCTCACCAAAGATCATAGGACCTGTCTTATATGATACAGGTTCAGCAAATCTGTTTACAGACTTTCCGTTTGATTCCATATCCATCTGCTGAAGATGAGCAGGGAAACGTGAAAGAGCCTGAGAATATGGAAGAACTGCTGTAGAATCGTATCCAAGTACATTTCTTTCATATACTCCAATAAGAGCATCAAGCATTGCAGGGTTTTCAAAAAGATTTTCGTTCATAGCAAGCTTGTCTTCTTCATGTGCTCCATTTAAGAAACGGGCAAAAATATCTGGACCAAATGCAAGTGAAAGAACGGCTCCACCTACTGCTGAAGTAGAAGAGAAACGTCCTCCAATATAATCATCCATAAAGAAAGCTGCAAGATAATCTGCGCTCTTTGCAAGTGGTGAAGTCTCTGATGTTACAGCTATCATATGCTTTGAAGCATCAAGACCAGCCTTGTTCAATGCATCTTTTACAAATGATTCATTTGTAAGAGTCTCAAGTGTAGTACCTGACTTTGATACAAGGATAAACAATGAATGAGCTACATCGATAGAATTAAGAACTGCTGAAGCATCATCAGGGTCTACGTTACTGATGAACTTAGCTTCCATCTTAAAGCATCCGTTCTTCTTAGCCCAGTTTTCAAGAGCAAGATACATAGCTCTTGGACCAAGGTCTGATCCACCGATACCTATCTGAACTACAGTAGTGAACTTTTCACCCTTAGCGTTTGCGATCTCACCTGAATGTACCTTATTAGCAAAAGCTTCTACCTTCTTCTGCTCTCCAACATAGAAATCTCTCTTATCTACATTATCAGCTACTACCTTATCTCCAAGCTGTCCACGTGTAAGCTGGTGAAGAACTAATCTCTTTTCACCTGTATTAATAACTGCACCATTATATAATTCTTTAAACTTTTCAATAAGCTCAGCTTCCTTAGCTACCTCAGCAAGCATCTCAAGGATCTCGTCATCTACTGCCTTTGCTCCGTAATTGAACGCCATTCCTGCTGCCATAGGCACGCTGTATTTCTTTACTCTTTCTGCTCCAGCTTCACCAGCCATAACCTCTGTAAGGTCTACTTTTTTTGAAGCCTTTAACATTTTATCTACTGCTTTGTACTGATCAAAATTTGTCCATGTAGCCATGATAATCTTCCTTTCTAAAATAAATATCAATAAATTATCTTACCATTACAACCCTGTTTTTACAAGTATTTAGGTACGTTTCTTTTGCCATAAAGATTGTCCCATTGTCATGAGGAGCGCCTTTTGGCTCACGGAATCTATCCCTATATATACAGATTAATCCACCTTTTGAACCATCTCTCAGTGTATTGTCACTCTCACAAGACCAAACTCGTTAGACATTCCCAGTTCATCGATCGTGAACCTTACCGTTCCATCGTTATCTACAATAGGCACAACAAATTTTCTTTCACCGTTTTCATAATAGTATAAGAACAGGTTATCCTTATATTTTGCCCCGGTTCGTTTCCACAGATAAGTACGATTACCATCACTAAAGCCCTCAGGAGCTGTTACTGACTTATAAGCTATAAGCTCTGCGGTATAATGCTCACCATACCTGTTTAATGTATATTCTTCGGCTATCTGAATACCTCTTGCGTAATCACTTATTTCCACAGTATTCATCACTTCATTAAGCGTGGTTATAAGCTCGCTGTCATTATCCATAACAGCCTCCTTTATAGCCTTTTCCTCGCTTACCTCATTAAACTGAGCCCTTGCATCGCTAACAGCCTTAGCTGTCTGATGTTCAGGTGCGGCATCTTTATATCTGCCTCTAACATCGTTCATAAATGCCGTTACCGTAGACTTAAGAGTCTCTCTTGTAAACTTATAGTTAGGGTCGCTAAACAGACGCCTGATATTAGGGAATTTCTCCTCTGTTATATCAGATTTTGCATTATAATTCTTATCAATTTCAAAGTATGCTGTATACTTACTGTTAGCCTCAAGATCCTTAGCACTTATTGTATATTTATCAGATGTTGTAAGCTTATTTCCGTCACCATCTTTAATATATAAGTACTTATATCCTCTATTAGCCTTTGCAGTAATAGTCACAGAATTATCATCGTTTACTTTCTTGGTAACCTTACCTCCACTGGCTGGTGATGCCAGTACCTTGATAGAATCGTCACCCTCTTTAAATACTGCTGTAAGCTGGATATTATTCTCCACATATTCTATTTCATATGGATTATCATATATCTCATTACCAAATTCATCCTTAAAGTAATTGAATACATATCCGCTATTGGCGTTTGCCGTGATCACAGCCTTATCATGTGGCAATACAGATGTAGGATAGTCCACAGTACCTGCACCGGCTGGGGATACCTTCACCTCTATCTTATTATCTGTCTGCTCATATTCAGCAAAGATATATATATCCTCACCAGGATGTATAACCGTATATGTGCTTCCGCCTACTGGATTACCCTCTACAAATGACCACTGCTTAAACTTCCAGCTTCCCTGATCCTCTGCTTTAAAGGTAATGGTTTCATCTGCTCCCACATCGCTTATAATGCCACCTGCAGGCATATCGCTTATCATGGAGCCACTTCTGGTATATTTAACCCAGTCGCCAACATAAATGCTGCCGGATGGTCCCACAACAGTCACATAAATATTGCTCTTTGAGCTATTATAATGTGCAGTATAGGTCACATCAGAATAAACACCATTTATATCTAATATCTCTGACATTGACTTGGATCCATCTGAGCCTGTCCAGTGATCAAATACATATCCATCTTGCGGATTGGCTTTGATCCTTACCCATGAACCTGATGGTACCTCTGTATCACCTCTTGCTATTACTCCAGTCTCCTGACCACCATCATCAAGCACGGCTACAGTCGGAGCACCGCCCTCAGCAGGATTAGCCACTACTGCAATCTTATAAGTTTTTTCAGCAAACACAGCAGTATAGGTCTCATCCTCTATCACGCTTATAAGCTGAAGAGGATTATCGGAATAAGAATTACCCTTACTGTCGGTGAACTTAATAAATTTATAATTAGTATCTTTTGCAGGGGTAGCAGTGATCGTAATATTAGTCTGAGGATCTGCCTCATACTTATTATTTTCCCCACTTATTAAAGCTACATTACTTCCTGTAACCTCTACACTTCCTGCAGCTATACCTCCGCCGATATTATCAGGTACAGCGCCTACACTTATATTTACCTTTTTACCTACAAATACAGCTTTATATGTTACATCTGCATTAAGTGAAGTTATATTAAGTGGATTATCAGTATATTTAGTACCATCAGAGCCTTCCCATCTGTAGAATTGATAGCCTGAAGAATTGCTGGCAGTAAGCGTAACCGACTTAGCTTCGCTTACATTACCCTGTTCTATCTCTACCTTTCCACCTGTCTGGCTCTTAGGATCTTCTCCTTCATACCATTCAATAATAACCTCTGAACCATTTACAGGGGCAGCATCAGTTGTAATGGCATACTTCATCTTATCATCATCAAATACAGCATAATATGTCTCTTCTTCAATGATATTTGCAAGCTGTAATATCTTGTCTGTGCTTACAGTTCCCTGATTGTTCTGCCATTTAACAAATTTATATCCGTCCTTTGGCTCAGCCTTAAGGGTCAGACTGCCCATTGCATCTACTTTATATGTATCATTTGTTCCGGTTGATGGATTAACAATATCTCCATTACTGTCTGTTACAGTAATAGTGCCCGATCCATTAGGAACAACAGAAGCCTTAATATTAACACTATTTCCTACAAATACAGCCTTGTATGTAACGTCCTTCTTAAAGCTTGTAAGCTTAAGCTCTTTATCATAGAATTTCGTTCCATCGGAGCATTCCCACCTATAGAACTCATATTTATCGTTACCGCTTTCGTCCTTACTAGGCTGATAAGATAATGTTATAGGTGTATCTTTAGTAACATCTGATGATTTAATCTCTACCTTTCCATCTACCTGTTTTCTGTCTTTAGAGCCCTCTTTCCATTGTATAAGCACACTTCCACCATCTGCTGGTGTTACCTCAGAAGAAAGAGTATATTTCTCCTTTTCAAATACAGCAATATAGCTTACATCATCAGTAATATTGGTGACAACATGGGGATTATCAGTATATGTACGTCCATCATTTGCTACCCACATACTGAACTTATATCCACCATCTGCAGTAGTATCTTCTATCGCTTCAATTGTTGCATTTTCGCCATCTTCGATTATACCCTCTACCAGCTTACCGTTTTCACCAGTTTTAGGTGTATTACCGATAGTAAGAGATACATTATTATAATAATTATTTGAATCTATACTATAAATGCCTGGTCTTGGGATAACAGATATATCATGTCCTGTCTTCTTAAAGTGGGCTGTTACAAACATATCCTCTTCAAGGCTGTCAATAACTAAAGGATTTTCTTTGCTTTCAAAGCTATTACCCTTATTATCTCTCCAGGTCCATTTATCAAATGTATATCCATAATTAGGCTTTGCCGTTAATGGCACTTGAACTTTGTCAGCATATTCACCTAAGCCGTCTATTTTTCCACCTGTATTAGGATCGCTTGCACCGGTAATCTCATGAGTAATATGCTTAAAATGGGCTGTGTAGAATATTACACCTGTTGGAGATACTGTCATCTCTTTTTCTTTTGAAGTATAGCCCTTTCCATTCTGATCTTTCCATGTCCAACAGTTGAATTCGTACCCAGGATTAGGATAAGCGCTTAGATGCGCTTCTACATTACCTGCAGCAGTAGTATCTCCTGTTGTATATCCTCCATCATAAGGGTTTGCTATTGTATATGCACCATTATTTGTCCCCGCTACGGCATTCTTTTTATATTTAACATAGAAGGAATCACCTTTTAAATCGCCCCATTTTACCTTATATGCAAAAAAACGCCAATCCTGATTTCCATATGTAAATTTTTTATCACCTAAATATCCATTTTCACCTTCAGCTGGCTTATTATTGTCATATTTTAATTTTCCGCTGGAATTAAACAATCCTACAAGGTCATATTTATCATCACCACTATAATCTCGTTCCAATATCGCACTGTAAATATAAACT
>JAZUFJ010000019.1:0-2028 GCA_045640645.1 Lachnospiraceae bacterium | reverse complement strand
GCCAGCTATATTATGAGCTGTCTTCATTAGTGTACTACCAATACCTCGACCTTCATAATCTCTATCAACGCCTAAGTCAGTTACATAAAGCCAATAAGCGAAATCCGTCAATCCAAACAAAACGCCTACAATAAGGTTATTCTCGTCACGAGCAACAAGACTTATTGAAACATTTTTAACCAGTTTACAGATTCGTTCATAAAACCTTTCTTCAGGATACTGTGTTCCAAGATCTGTTCTTTTTAAAAAATCTATATATTCTTCTGCTGTTAATCGCTCTTCCTTATACGATATTTCATTTATCTCTGCTCTCATAAGCTCATGTCCCTTTCTTTACTGAGTTTCTAAATAATCAAGAATCATTTGATTAGTATTAAGTCCAGTAATCTGCTCATCTGGCCACGAATGTCTACCATCCGGAATAAACAAATTCCATACCTGTTTTTTTGAATCTAAGGATGCATGTTTCTCTAGCACAGACTTCTTTCCCACATTATACTTTTCTACCATGAATAAGCCATTCGTATTGACATAGTATTCCATTACATCTTCTATTGCCGGTGCCTTTGAAAATCGTGCGCTCCCATCACTATTTTTAGGGATTACGTCATCCTTTTCGCCTGTGATCTGAAATATACCCACTTCACACTTTTCAGGTTTATTTTGCCATATTTTTTCAGGCATCATGCCCGCTACGCTAACAACTGCCGCGAATACGTCATTTGCCTCCAACGCTAGCCTATGCACCATAAAAGCCCCATTGCTATACCCAACTGCAAATACTCGTGTACTATCAAACGAATAATTCCTACACAATGCGTTAACATATGCACAAAGAAAATCCACATCATTATTACTTGATATTCCAATACCAGAATTCCACCCTGCAGCAGATGTAGGATCTTCCGGGGTAGGATTTCCGGTTATATAGGCAACAGCATATCCCCTATTATTTGCCTCTTTTTCAAATGATGTATTCCGACAAAAAGCTTCTGCGCTCTCACCATATCCATGCAGCATTACTACCAGCGGAGCTCCTTCTATTTTTTCTGGCAGGTACAAAATAAAATTATGTTTCTCACCTTCAAAAACAGCGCTTCCTTTTCCATCATCGGACAATTCTATATTAGCAAGCAAATCCTTTTTACTATTCAGTTTTTTATCACAGCCGTTCAGCATTATCAGCCCTGCTATCAAAAATATGAAAATAAATACTCTGTTTTTTATGCCCATCACATAATCTCTTGTTCCATCAAGAAGCAATACAGCAAATGGAGCCTTTCTGATTGCTTCTGTAAGTAAACTGCCCTCATATTATACCACGAAGTACAAAATAAGGCCGCTAAAAAAGCGACCTTCATTTTTATCAATATATCAATTAAACACTATTACTATTTTATCATCATTATATTCACACTTGTTTTCCGTTCCCTTAATATACAGCTCATATCCATCAAAACTTTGACTTTCTACCATTTCAAGCTCTTCAGGCGCTGATGGCACCAGCTCCCACCTGTCTATAGGATTATGCGTGTCCTCTTCTGAAGCAATATTCTCTAACCTGTAACAGGTCCTGTTTATCTCGTTCCATTTATCATCCGTCAAATAAAGATATGCTTCATATGGATTATTATCGTTCTTTTCATAAGTCAGCTCATTTCCATCAATGCTGAAAGGACAATCACGGGCTATATAATCTTCTGTTTCAATATCCATAACATTGCCCGTTTTTACACCACCCACATAAACAAATCGAAAGCCCTCAGCTTCCATATAGTCCCATCTGCGTATATCACAACTCATCTCATTCGGATTTTCTTCAAATGTCATAGCCATTTCATAGTATGCCGGTTCTAAGTTTACATAATTATTTGATTTCATACCGCCCTTAATAAAATATTCTCTTAAGTCTCCACGCATATTCTCTTTTCGATAATTACCCGTGTCCTGCAAATAATCATATAAAATCATAGGTGAAAAAAAAGTATCTTCATCTGTCTCATATTCAATACTAAAGCCTGAAAGAGA
>JAZUFJ010000018.1:0-2766 GCA_045640645.1 Lachnospiraceae bacterium | reverse complement strand
GAATAAAGTAATATGGAAGAAATATTAAATTATTTAATAGAACAAAAAGATGAACCCTATGCTGAATTTCAGAGTAATCTTACTCCGGGACTTGGAAGAGAGGATTTTATAGGTGTTAGAACGCCGATTCTCAGAAAATATGCCAAGGAATTATACAAAGAGAATAATTATGAAGATTTCTTATCAGAGCTTCCTCACAGATATTTTGAAGAGAACCAGCTTCACGGTTTTATTATCAGTGAAATTAAAGATTTTGATATATGTATAAAAAAGGTAGAGGAATTTTTGCCCTACATTAACAATTGGGCTACCTGCGATCAGACCTCTCCAAAAGTATTTAAAAAGCATAAAGAAGAACTATTAAAATATATAGAAAAATGGATATCCTCAGATCAGACTTATATTATCAGGTTCGGAATAGATATGCTGATGCAACATTATTTGGATGAAGATTTTAGACCGGAATACTTAGATATGGTATCTTCTATCCAATCAGAGGAATACTATGTGAACATGGAGATTGCCTGGTACATGGCTACTGCTCTTGCCAAACAATGGGATGCAACTATTCCATATATAGAGAATAAAAAGATGGCTAACTGGACGCATAATAAAACTATCCAGAAAGCCAGAGAAAGCTATCGAATAAAGCCAGAAGATAAAGAATACTTAAAGAGTCTTAAGGTTAAATAATTTTAGCTTTTGGCAATTCCCATTTGTACTTCGCTGCCAGCATTCTTAATATAACTACAAGAATAATAGATGTGATAGTAGCCAGGTTCTCGTTTACAGGCATTAATATAGTACATAATACGGCCCCAATAAGGCTGGCTAAAGCATAAAAATGTCGCACGAAAATCATAGGTTTTTGTGCGGCAAATATGTCCCTGAGAACACCTCCGCCTACACCAGTTAATACTCCAAGAAAAATCTGTAACCAGATCTTATTGAATGGAAGGGCTGTTTTTAAGCCTATGACTGTAAAAATACCTAATCCAATCGCATCTATAAGCACCCATAGCCAATTATTAAGGTTAAGCTTTTTCCTAAAAACGGGGAAAAAAATAATTAGAGAAACTATGATAGATATAAGGGCATATAAAGGATGCTCAAGGCTCGTTGGAGGAGTATGCCCTATTAAAATATCTCGCATTATACCTCCACCGATAGCAGTTGTTACCCCTAATATTACTACACCAAGTATATCCATTTTATTTTCTATCGCTACCATTGCACCAGAAATAGCAAAGGCAATAGTACCCATAATTTCAAATATAAAATACATATTTATCCATCCTAAAATTCTCGAGTCAAATCCTTAACCCATTTATATTTTTTATAATGATGCATTACCCATGGAATCTTTCCCACTTCATCTAAGCAGGTGCAGGCATATATTACAAATACCGACCAGTGAAATACAAAGGTACCAAGAGCTGCAAGAGGGATAGCCAGGCACCACATGCAAACTGCCAGACTGTACATATCAAACAGTGTATCGCCTCCTGCTGCAAAAATCCCATTGATAATAATAGAGTTTACAGCCCGTCCAATCATATAAACAGACATTATATACATCATACCTTTGAGAAGGTATCTGGAATTTTCTGTAAGAATCACAAAGTCCAGAACAAAAGGAGTAATAATAAACATAACTAGAGTAGATAGTATACCAACAATAAATGCTATTATAACCAGCCTGTCGCCATATAGCTTTCCAAGCTCCAAATTCCCGGCACCAAGCGCATTTCCTACTACTATTCCACCTGCTATGGAAATACCATCACAGGTACAGCACACAAGGTCTCTTATAACTGCCGTAACAGAATTGGCCGCAGCAGCATCCATTCCAAGGTGTCCCATAAATGCAGTATATGAGGTAAAGCCTATTCCCCAAAAAAGAGCAGCTCCTACTAATGGCAAAGCACATTTTATAAAATCTATAGCTAAAAGCTTTTTCCACATAAAGAGCTTTTTTATGTGCAGTCTCATATAGCCATCTTTAAATGAGATAACTACTACAAGTATTATTTCTACCATACGGGCAATCAATGTAGCACAAGCTGCCCCTTCTACTCCCATAGGATTAAATCCTAATAATCCGTAGATTAAAACAGCATTGAGAACAACGTTTATAATTACAGTTGTTGAGCTAATAATGGCTGTTTCCTTTGCATGTTCAGTAACCTTCATAGTATTCAGATAACATTGGGATATACCTGTCATAAGATAGGACCAGCCAGCGATCTTTAGATAGCCAGAACCTATTTCTACCAAAATCGGTTCATTTGTAAAAATACTCATTAAAAAACCTGGACAAAGCTCGCATCCTAAAGAAGTCAAAATAGAAATAAAACCACATACTCTAACAGATATCCTAAAAATATCGTTTACAGTATCCTTATCACCTTTTCCCCAGTATTGCGCCGCCAAAACAGATGCTGCAGATAGAGCAGATGTCATTATCATATTTTGAACAAATTGGATCTGTGTAGCTAAGGACACAGATGACATGGCATTTTGCTCGACATTACCCAGCATAAAGGCATCGGCTACTGCTACCGAAGCCAGCATAAGATGCTGGAATATAATAGGGAGAGCCAGAACCTTTAATTTATTATAAAAATCTTTATCTTTGGCAAATATTTTCATATATTTTACCTTTCTTTTGCTAAACCTATTTTCTGTGATTGGTCTCATATAATTGTCTTCAGTCCATCAAAGAATATTACCATATAATTATAAAATGTGTTAGCTTTTTTTAAG
>JAZUFJ010000017.1:0-3468 GCA_045640645.1 Lachnospiraceae bacterium | reverse complement strand
TAAATCGGTGATGAATCATAAATTTATTATGATAATGATATTTATATAAAAATGATTTACATGCTCTGGAGATATTCTCCAGAGCTTTTTTGTTATGACAACGAGGAGAATAGACAATGTGCTTGCACAATTGGATACTCGATGACCATTTTTGGCCTGTTAAATGCGACATATGTTGGAAATCTGACGGGCTTTCGAGCATGGACAGTTATGTGCAGTGAATAGAAAAAGGGGAATGACTACAAAATATGCTTAATAAAGATTACATGCTTAGAGCCATTGAGCTGGCAAAAAAGGGATGTGGTTACACCGCTCCTAATCCAATGGTTGGGGCAGTTATAGTGAAGGACAACCGAATAATTGGCGAAGGCTACCATGAAAAATATGGGGACCTGCATGCAGAGAGAAATGCAATAAAGCACTGCAGGGAAAATGTGATGAAAGATATGGAGGATGCCTCAAAGGGTTTATTAGATAAAGCCATAAAAGAATCAATGTCTGGCGCCACCATATATGTTACTTTAGAGCCTTGCTGTCACCATGGTAAACAGCCTCCATGTGTTGACGCAATAATTGAAGCGGGAATATCAAGGGTGGTAATAGGCTCAAGAGATCCTAATCCGCTGGTATCGGGAAAGGGAGCGGCCATTCTAAGAGAGCATGGTATAGAGGTTATCGAAGATTTTATGCGAGAGGAATGCGATGCTATTAATCCTGTGTTCTTTCATTATATTACTACCAAGCGCCCCTATGTTGTTTTGAAATATGCCATGACCTTAGATGGAAAAATAGCTACTCATACAGGGGAGTCTAAATGGATAACAGGTGAAGAGGCAAGAAAGCATGTCCATATGCTTAGACATAGATATACCGGAATCATGGTAGGCATAAATACTGTCTTAAAGGACAATCCAATGCTTAATTGCAGAATAGAAAGCTGTAAGGATCCTGTGAGAATAGTCTGTGATACTAAGCTTATTACTCCTTTAGAATCAAATTTAGTAAAGACTGCAAAGGACATAAGAACAATCATAGCTACATGTAATACAGATATAGATAAGCAAAACTTATATATAAAACACAAATGTGAAGTGCTGCTTATAAATGAAAAGGATAATCACTTAGATCTTAATGATTTAATGGAAAAATTAGGTGTAATGCAGATAGACAGTATCCTCTTAGAGGGTGGCGGTACACTTAACTGGTCAGCATTACAGGCTGGAATAGTTAACAAAGTAATGGCTTATATAGCGCCAAAGCTCTTTGGAGGAGCTGGAGCGTTATCACCAATTGAAGGAATAGGTGTAGATAGTCCAAGCGAGGCATTTGTTTTAGAGGATGCACAGATAACCAAGCTTGGAGATGATTATTTAATCGAAAGTGAGCTGAAAAAATGTTTACCGGAATAATTGAAGAAGTAGGAGTAATAGAAAATATAAAGCATGGCAGCAATTCTGCGATCCTTACTATTAAGGCTGCTAAGGTCTTAAAGGGAACAGAAATAGGGGATAGTATAGCAGTAAACGGTATATGCCTGACAGTTACAAAGCTTTTAGGTGACGGCTTTACAGCAGATGTAATGCATGAAACCCTGAACCGAACATCACTTTCCGGGCTAAACCATGGTTCAAAGGTTAACCTTGAGCGTGCAATGCTTTGTGGAGGCAGGTTTGGTGGACATATAGTATCGGGGCATGTAGATGGAATAGGTACGGTAACAGCGATTAAAAAGGATGATAACGCTATCTGGTTCACTATAGCCTGTGCTAAAAACATATTGAGATACATAGTTGAGAAGGGCTCCATAACAATAGATGGAATATCTCTTACTGTAGCAAAGGTAACAGATAGTGATTTCGCTATATCAGCTATTCCTCATACAGTAAAGGAGACTATTCTTTCTGAGAAGAAAATAGGCAGCCGGGTAAACCTGGAAACAGACATAATAGGAAAATATGTTGAAAAGCTCCTATTAAACAGTTCCGGAGAAGACCTGGTAAATATTTCAGGAGAGAATCAGGTAACAGGTGGACATCAGAATAATAAAAAGGAATCTGGAAGCGGTATAACCAGAGAATTCCTTACAAAATATGGATTTTAAAAGAAAGGGCAATTATGGGATACAACACAATTGAAGAGGCTCTTGAAGATTTAAGAGCTGGAAAATTAATAATGGTAACTGACGACGCTGACAGAGAGAACGAAGGTGATCTAATCTGTGCAGCAGAATTTGCTACTACTGAGAACGTAAACATGATGGCTACCCATGCAAAGGGGCTTATATGTATGCCAATGTCAGCAGAATATGTGGCAAAGCTTAAGGTTCCGCAGATGGTAATGGACAATACGGATAATCACGAAACAGCTTTTACAGTATCTATTGACCATGTCTCTACCACAACAGGAATATCCGCAAAGGAGCGTTCTGTAACCGCAATGGCCTGTGTGGCTGATGATGTTAAGCCTGAAGATTTCAGAAGACCGGGGCATATGTTCCCTCTTCTTGCTAAGAAGAATGGAGTATTAGAAAGAGAAGGTCATACCGAGGCAACTGTAGATCTGTGCAGGCTGGCAGGCCTTAAGGAATGTGGTCTTTGCTGTGAAATCATGCGTGAAGATGGAACAATGATGAGAACAGAAGAGCTCAAGGAGCTTGCAAAGAAGCTGGATCTTAAATTCATTACTATTAGTGATCTTAAGAAGTATAGAAAATGCAATGATACCTTGGTTGATAACGTTACTAAAGCAAAAATGCCAACAAAATACGGTGATTTTACAGCATATGGATTCGTTAACCGTTTAAATGGAGAGCATCATGTGGCTTTAGTTAAAGGTGATATAGGAGATGGCAAGGATGTTTTATGCAGAGTGCATTCAGAATGTTTAACCGGTGACACCTTTGGATCATTAAGATGTGATTGCGGAGAGCAGTTCGCTGCAGCTATGAAGCAGATAGAGGCAGAGGGAAGAGGTATTCTTTTGTATATGAGACAGGAAGGACGTGGAATAGGCCTTATCAATAAGCTAAGAGCCTATGAGCTTCAGGAAAAAGGCTTAGATACACTGGAAGCAAACCTGGCTTTAGGCTTTGAAGGTGATGAAAGAGAATATTACATAGGAGCTCAGATATTAAGAAATCTCGGAGTAAAGAGCTTGAAGCTTCTTACCAATAATCCTGATAAGATATATCAGCTTTCAGAATTTGGAATGGAGATCACCGAGCGAGTGCCTATCCAGATAGATGCTACAAAGCATGATCTGAAATACCTTATGACCAAGCAGGAAAGAATGGGACATTTACTAAAGTTCTGAGCTTCATAAACTATATATAGATCAAATTGCATAGACAATATACTATATATAGACAATTTCGATATATGGGCAATTTCGATATATAGGCAATTTAGATATATAAAAATTACAATATACGGATTGCAATTATATGCTGCTCAACAAATAAAACAATTC
>JAZUFJ010000016.1:0-1730 GCA_045640645.1 Lachnospiraceae bacterium | reverse complement strand
ATGAACAACTAATATATATAACTGATACGGAAAAAGAAAGAGTATATTTTATGAAACAATCAAAATTAAAGACAATGCTATACTTTTTAGAAGGTTGCAAGAGGTATTTTGTTCTTGCAGTTGCCTGTGTGTTTATACATGTAATATTTGACCTTATAAACCCTAAAATTATGGGCTATACCGTAGACTTTATAGTACAAAATGATTCCCAGATACCGGGCTTTGTTATGGGCATCATTGAGAACATTGGCGGAAGAGCATATATAATGGACAGGCTCTGGATAGTTGCCCTTATTGTTTTAATGATAGGTCTTCTGAGCGCCTTGAGCCGTTATCTTTTTGGCTTTTTTAATCAGATGGCGGGAGAAAAACTTACCAAACGTATGCGTGATATGCTGTTTGACCATATCCTTAAGCTTCCTTTTGGATGGCATGATAATAATCAGACAGGAGATATTATTCAGAGATGTACATCCGACGTTGATCTTATTAGAAACTTTGTATCAGATCAGATGGTTAATCTTTTCAGAATGGTAGCGCTCATTATTTTAGCTCTGTATTTTATGCTTAATATCAGCGTCTATCTTACTCTTGCAGCTATGTTTTTCTTAGTAATTGAGGTGGGCTATTCCATGGTATTTCATGGTAAAGTAGGACCAAAATTTGAAAAGGTGGATACTGAAGAGGGGCAGTTCTCAGCACTGTGTCAGGAAAATTTAGCAGGGGTTAGAGTAATACGTGCCTTTGGACGAGAACTTTTTGAAAGGAAGCGCTTTGAGGAAAAGAACGGAATCTATATTGGACATTGGGTAGATATGATGAGATTATTGGCTACCTTTTGGACTATAAGCGATTTCGTTAAAGGCTTGCAGCTGGTAACAGTTATTTCATATGGATCTTATTTGACGATAAATGGCCACATGTCTGCGGGACAGTTTGTAGCATTTATATCCTATAATATTATGATTGTTCAGCCTATTATCGAGCTTGGACGTGTAATAAGCGAGATGAGCAAGGCAGGAATATCCTTGGACAGATTAAGGTACATAATGGACTCTGAGCTTGAAAAGGATGAAGCTTCTGCCGAGGAGTTCCCGGGAGAGGGCGATATTGTATTTGATAATGTAAGCTTTTCTTATGATAAAAAAGAGGTTTTGAAAAATATAAACATTAATATTAAGAAGGGTCAGACAGTAGGTATCCTTGGCGGCACTGGTTCCGGAAAGTCCACACTTATGATGCTCCTTGACAATCTGTATGATCTGAGTAACGGTGCCATCTACATAAATGGTGTGGATATTAAAAAGATAAAGAGAAGCAGCCTGCGTAAAAATATAGGTTTTGTCCTTCAGGAGCCTTACCTGTTTTCAAGAAGCCTGGAGGATAATATAAAGATAGCTAAAGGAGATGCAGAATTTGGTGATGTGGAGAAAGTAGTGGAAGCGGCTTCCCTGACCTCTTCAATTAATAAATTCAAGGAAGGCTATAAGACCTTTGTTGGAGAGAGGGGCGTTACTTTATCAGGAGGTCAGAAGCAGAGAACTGCTATAGCCCAGATGCTTATTCTTAACCCTCCAATTATGATATTTGATGATTCCCTGTCAGCTGTTGACGCTAAGACCGATGCAAAGATCAGGGCTTCGTTAAATGAGCTTAACAAAAAAGCCACTGTAATAATAATTTCCCATAGGATTACCACTATTATGAACGCAGATAATATATACGTTCTT
>JAZUFJ010000015.1:0-2383 GCA_045640645.1 Lachnospiraceae bacterium | reverse complement strand
GGATTGTTTCCTGCTACGCTTACACAATTATATCATAATAATATTTTAAATATTTAACTATATTTTTTATTTCAAATCCGGAATTATTATTGATATGAATATAGAATATTTCTTAGATTACGGAAGAAAATACATTATAATCGTGTCAAATCATAATGCATATTCTTCCACATCATTATATGTTTTTGTTAACGATACTGAATCACTCTGATCTGTCTGATTCTGTAATCCCGTTATCATCATTTATGAGAAAGTCTTCTCACTATAATACTTTAATACACACATTCTAAGCATTGTAAGCGCCTGCGCTGTGGCGTTCTCTCTTACCTTGCGGCGATTTCCCTTAAAATGGAATTCTTTCACTTCTGTTTCTCCACAAACAGTACATGAAATATATACAAGGCCTACAGGCTTCTCATCTGTTCCACCACCCGGGCCAGCGATACCTGTGGTAGCTATACATACATCTGCTTTAGAAAAGAAGCATCCGCCTCTTGACATTTCTTTAGCTGTTTCCTCGCTGACAGCACCATATTTCTTTAAAGTTCTTTTGTTAACGCCTATTCTCAGCTTCTTAGCCTTATTTGAATAGGTTACAAAGCCTTCCTTATATACATCGGAAGCTCCCGGAACATTTATTATTCTTGCTGCCACCATTCCACCGGTACATGATTCCACAGTAGCTAAAGTAAGCTCATTCTTCAATAGAAGATCCACTACTGATTCCTCCAGGGTTTCCTCATTTTTTGTTGTATATATATTTCCGCCAAAGCGGCTCTTCAATTCTTTAACTACACCCTTAACAAGCTTAACAGCTGCCTTTTCAGTTTCCTCTTTAGCGGTTACCCTTATATGTACCTCACCAGTCTTAGCATAGGTCGCTACAGTTGGATTAGTACCAGATGTAAGATCACGAATCTGATTCTCTATTTCGCTTTCGCTGATACCACATATCTTCACTATTTGAGAAACAATCACAGCATTTGTCTTTTCAAACAGATAAGGCATTACCTGTTCCTCAAACATTGGAACAAGCTCTACAGGAGGTCCTGGAAGAAGAATCATTATCTTTCCATCCTTTTCCATGATTACACCAGGAGCGGTTCCATTTTCATTATTAAGGACAATTGCACCCTTAGGTATCATTGCCTGTTTCCAATTATTATCAGGTATATCTTTATTATTCTTTGCAAAATACTCTTCTATCTTTTGCTTAACCTCTTCGTTCATTTCAAGAGGAAGGTCAAATATCTCTGCCGCTGTTTCTTTTGTAAGATCATCCTCCGTAGGTCCAAGACCACCAGAAAGAATCACGATATCGGAATCTTTAAGAGCCATATTTATAGCGTTCTTAAGACGTTCCTTATTATCTCCAACTGTTGTCTGGTGATAGCAGGAAAAACCCATAAACGCACATTTTTCAGCTAAATATGCTGCATTAGTATTTACTATGTTTCCTAAAAGCAATTCTGTTCCAACACTAATTAACTCAACTACCATATCTCACCTCAAAAGATAATTTCAAGAAATAATCAGGCAAACCAAAATCAACTAAACTAACTTAATTTGTAAACTTAATTACATTTTTATTTTTTATTATATAATCAACCAGTGATACTATTGTTAATATAAGAGCTATCCATATAACTATCTGGGTACAGATCCTGAACAATAAAAACTGCCAGTCCAGAATAAGCATTATTATCATAGTCATCTGAAAAACAGTTTTCAATTTTCCATAATAGCTGGCAGCTATAACTACGCCATTGTCAGACGCCACAAGACGAAAGCCGCTAATGATAAACTCTCTGCTCATTATTACGATTACAATCCAGGCAGGTAACTTATCCATTTCAACAAAACATATCAAAGCAGCGCACACAAGAAGCTTGTCTGCTAATGGATCCATAAATTTTCCAAAATTTGTGATAAGATTTCTCTCTCTTGCAATACGTCCATCATAATAATCTGTAAGAGACGCTGCAACAAATATCACAAGCGCTATATATTTTCCCAAAAAACCCATAAAATCTGTAAGCATGAAAACTACAAAAAAAGGTATAAGAACTATTCGAAGTATAGTGAGTTTATTCGGTAAATTCATCACAAAGTTCTCCTATCAAATCATATTCATATGCGCCGGTAATTCTTACTCTGGCGAAATCTCCGCTCATAAGCTCCTTATCTGTATTAACAAATACCAGACCGTCAACTCCGGGCGCATCTCTGTAGCTTCTGGCCACATAGACATTCTCATCTGCGACCTTACCCTCTACAAACACAAGCATTTCATGACCGGCATAACCATCGGCCTTCTCAAAGGCAATTTCCTGCTGAAGCTCCATAATCTCAGCCTGTCTGTCAAGCTTAGTATCCTCATCAA
>JAZUFJ010000014.1:0-3455 GCA_045640645.1 Lachnospiraceae bacterium | reverse complement strand
AATACATAATGGGAACGCGTCAACATCTCCAAAACGTTTGAAGAGAACACATTTTCCTTCCATAACTGGCATTCCAGCCTCTGGGCCGATATCACCAAGTCCGAGAACTGCAGTACCATCTGTTACTACTGCTACAAGATTACCTCGTCTTGTATATTTATAAGAAAGATCTACATCATCGCTGATTTTTAAACAAGGCTCAGCTACGCCTGGTGTATAAGCAACTGCAAGATCAGCCATAGTGTTAAGCTCAGGTCTGCTGGTTACCTCAATCTTTCCATTCCATTCCTCGTGCATCTTAAGAGCATATTCTTTTTTGTCCATAATTTTTCTCCTCATTAAAATTTGCTAAAAGGAAAAGTAAATCTTTCCTTAAACTATTTATCACTGATTATATTGTGACTATTACCTGCAAACAGTAAATATTTTAAGCCTTTACGTGGAAAAAGTACATCTTTTTTTACTGAAACATTATAAAGATAATATAATGTAAAGCTTTATAACTGATTATAATGGAAGAAAAAAAGATGTTGTTATGAAAAGAGAAAGTTGAAAAAATATGTTTGAGATAAAAAGTAATGTAGCCCGATGGGGGAACCAACGGGCTACGATGAGGGGAGTATAAATAATTAATAAGGGGTCGTAAATGAGAATCCTTTGAAGGGTAGATCCTCGTTTACATTGACAATTATATACTAACCGAAATAAAAAGACAATAGCTTTTGAAAACTAGTAGCAAGGAATTTTCAAACAACAAAATATTGTGCTTATTAGGTGTTTTTTGCATCAAAAATGAGCAAAAAGCTCCTAAAATGCCCTAAAAAGTTCGATTGACATGTTAGTTATAAACCTATAAGATAATGTTGAAAATAAAAATTTTAGAGGCATTTAATGGAAAAATATGAATTGATTGCACCATGCCATTTTGGAATGGAAGCAGTATTAAAAAAAGAAATAATGAATCTGGGATATGACATCGCGAACGTTGAAGACGGAAAAGTATATTTTTATGGCGATGATGAGGCAATTTGCAGGGCAAATATTTTCCTAAGAACGGCAGAAAGAGTACTTATTAAAACAGCTTGCTTTAAGGCGACTACATATGACGAGCTTTTTGAGGGTATAAAGGCAGTGGACTGGAGCAGGTATATTCCTGAAGATGGAAAATTTTGGGTCGCAAAGGCTGCCAGTATAAAAAGTAAGCTTTTTAGCCCTTCTGATATACAGTCTATTATAAAGAAGGCAATGGTAGAGCAGTTGAAGAGTGTTTATCATGTTTCCTGGTTTAATGAGGATGGAGACAGCTATCCATTTAGAGTATTTTTAATGAAGGATATAGTAACTGTGGGACTTGATACCACAGGGGAATCACTGCATAAAAGAGGTTATAGAAAGCTTGTCAGCAAAGCTCCAGTAGCAGAGAACCTTGCTGCAGCAATGATAATGCTTACACCTTATCATGCAGACAGACCTTTAGTGGATCCATTTTGTGGGAGTGGAACTATTCCTATTGAAGCAGCAATGATAGCAGCGAATATGGCGCCAGGTATGAACCGTGATTTCTTGTCTCAGGAATGGAAAAATATAATTAAGAGAAAATGCTGGTACAATGCCTGTGACGAGGCGAACGATCTGTGCGATACTTCTGTAAAAACTGATATTCAGGGCTTTGATATAGATGGTGATATGATAAAGTCTGCGAAAGAGAACGCTGCGCTGGCTGGTGTTGGACATATGATTCATTTTCAGAAAAGACCTGTTGCAGAGCTTGGTCACCCTAAAAAATATGGCTTTATTATTACTAATCCTCCCTATGGAGAGAGAATTGGTGAAAAGGAATTACTTCCTGCATTATACAAGGAGCTTGCAGATGGCTACAACCGTCTTGATTCATGGTCGGCCTATATTATTACAGGATATACAGATGTAGAAAAGTATATGGGTAAAAAGGCTGATAAAAACCGAAAAATATATAATGGAATGATGAAGACATATTATTATCAGTTTATGGGACCAAAGCCACCTAAAAGAAAAAATAATGGTGACCGTTAGAAGTTATATCATCAAATTTAAGAATTAGTATTTACATCATAGGATAGTAAGGGGATAGATTATTATGAAAACAAAGATTGTTTTTGCTACTGGAAATGAAGGAAAAATGGAAGAAATTCGCGCTATTTTAGCTGGGGCAGATGTAGAGGTTATATCAATGAAGGAAGCAGGTGTGGACGTTGATATAGTCGAGGATGGAACAACCTTTGAAGAAAACGCTGCTATAAAGGCTAAAACTATTATGGAAGCTACTGGACTGATTACATTAGGTGATGATTCCGGATTAGAGGTTGACTATCTTAATAAAGAACCAGGTATATATTCTGCAAGATATTTAGGTGAGGACACTTCATTCCCTGAAAAATGCGCTAACATCCTGAAACGTATGGAGGGTGTCCCGGAGGAAAAGAGAACGGCAAGATTCGTATGCGCTATAGCAGCTGCTTTTCCAGATGGCGAGGTAAAGATAGTACGAGCTACCATAGAGGGTAGCATTGCTCATGAAAGCAAGGGCGATAAAGGCTTTGGCTATGATCCGATTTTTTACATTCCAGAAAAGGGGCTTACTGCATCTGAGATATCTATGGAAGAAAAAAATGAAATCAGTCACAGGGGAAAGGCTTTAAGAGCCATGAAAGAGGTACTTGGAATATGAAAATCTTGATAGTAAGCGATACCCATAGACAAAATGGGAAGCTGTGGGAGGTAATAGAAAAGGAAAAACCTTTTGATATGCTGGTTCATTGTGGAGACATCGAAGGTAGTGATGATGAAATATATGCCAGAGCAGAATGCCCTGTTCATATAGTAGCTGGAAATAATGATTATTGCTATGACTATGAAGATGATAAGATATTCACAATAGGTAAGCATCGAGTGTTTTTGACTCATGGACATAGATACAACATCTATCGAGATGTTTTGCCATTATATTATGTAGGAAAACAGAACAATGCAGATATCGTTATGTTTGGACATATACATATTCCATTTGTGGAATCAAACGGGTCGGTTACTTTGGTTAATCCCGGTTCATTGACATATCCCAGACAGCCAAACAGAAAGCCTTCATATATAATAATGACTACTGATAGCAATGGCGATGCAGAGTATGAGATAAAGTATATATAAAGTAATGCGTTCATTTTTGGTGAATGCGTTACTATATTAATAGATAAAGGGCATGTGCAAATTTTTGCATATGCCCTTTGCTATTTTATATATGCAAGAAGAAATATAAGAATGAAAAGGGCAATTTTGAGGAGGGATTAGGATGAAGTCAATGAAATGTTCAGAAGGTGAGAGGATGTCAATAAATCAGAAGGATAATATAGTGAAGGAGATAAATAGAGTTATGTATGATCCACTTATTCCGGATTATGCTAAGTCGGAGGCCAAGCGGT
>JAZUFJ010000013.1:0-1808 GCA_045640645.1 Lachnospiraceae bacterium | reverse complement strand
AAATCTCTCATAATGACCCAAGTCTAAATCTGTTTCAGCACCATCATCTGTTACAAAGACTTCCCCATGTTCATATGGGCTCATTGTTCCTGGATCTACATTTATATATGGATCAAATTTCTGATTTACTACATTATAACCTCTATTTTTTAATAATCTACCTAATGATGCAGCAGTTATTCCTTTTCCTAATCCTGATACTACTCCACCAGTTACAAAAATGTACTTTTTCATAAGCCCTCCTAAATTATTATGACGTCACCGGCTATGTTTTTTACAATAAAAAAGTCACTACGACCTGTTAAACAGATGTAATGACGCCTTTGCCATAAAATATTAAATTTAATCACTCTATTCTCTAACTTAAATTATTTTACCCTCTTATTATTAGGTTGTAAAGTTTTTTATATAGAGTTTTTAAATCATCTTAAAAAAGTTTTTAAAAAAAGAAGCCGGAAATACTTCCGACTTCTTTTTTAATATTTTATTCAACATCCTGAAGAGCTTCGAAATCTTCTTCACCAGTTCTAATCTTAACAACTTTTTCAACAGGATATACAAAGATCTTTCCATCTCCAATATGTCCAGTGTAAAGAGCTTTCTTTGCAGCTGAGATAACATCATCAACAGGAATTTCTGATACTACAACCTCTACCTTAACCTTTGGAAGTAATGTTGCGTCTACTTCAACTCCACGATATCTCTCGCCGGCACCCTTCTGGATACCACATCCCATAACCTGTGTTACTGTCATACCTGTAACACCAAGTTCGTTCATAGCCTTACGTAACTGATCGTATCTTGAAAGCTTAGCAATGATAACAACTTTACTGATACCTGTATCAGGTATTCCAAGAGTAGCTACCTTTTCAACCTTAACAGCTGCATCTTTAATATGTGCTGGAGCTTCTTCATAAGCAGAATATCCTAAGTTTGTGTTCTCGTTTACTGCCATTGTCATAGTGTTTGAAATATCCATGATAGAGAAGCCTGCGTAAGCTGATGGAAGACCATGCTCTGTAGCATCAAGACCTGTAACCTCTTCTTCCTCTGTTACTCTTAAACCAATTGTCTTCTTAATGATAGCAAAGGCAATAGATATAGTAACAACTGTCCAGATAATAGTAACAAACATACCGCCAAACTGCTTAATAAGCTGTGAAATACCACCACCATAGAAGAGACCTTTTTCGATACCAGCAATAGCGAAACCAGGAGCTGCATCTGTAGCAAAAAGTCCTACTGCTAAAGTACCCCAGATACCATTCATCATATGAACTGCTACAGCTCCAACAGGGTCGTCAACATGTACTACGTTATCAGTAAACCATACACCAAATACTACAAGGAAACCAGCTACAAGACCTATAATTGCTGCTCCTAAACAATCTGTTACATCACAAGGAGCTGTAATAGCTACAAGACCTGCTAATGATGCGTTCAAACACATTGAAACATCTGGCTTACCAAATTTTACCCATGTAAAAATCATACATACTACAGTTGCTACTGCAGGAGCAACTGTTGTAGTTAAAAATACAGATCCAAGAGTAGGAATATCAGTAGCAGCTGCTCCGTTGAAACCATACCAGCCTAACCAAAGAATAAATACACCAAGAGCTGCTATTACTAAGTTATGTCCAGGGAAAGCGTTAACCTTTGTTACCTTTCCATCTTTATCCTTTACAAATTTACCAATACGAGGACCAAGTATCCATGCTCCAATCAAGGCACAAATACCACCAACCATATGGATGCAGTTTGAACCAGCATAGTCATGGAATCCCATCTGTGTAAGGAAGCCACCT
>JAZUFJ010000012.1:0-2635 GCA_045640645.1 Lachnospiraceae bacterium | reverse complement strand
CCTGTAGTCTCTATATCAAAGATTACAAAGGTATCATCTAAAGAATATGGCTTAGCATTTATAACACCTTCCGCCTGGTCATCTACCAGATAACCCTCCATTCCATAGATAACCTTAAAGTCAGGAAAATCCTTTCCAATTTTTTGCATGGTATGAAAAGCATCTGTAAAGCCCTGTACAACGCCATGATCAGTAATTGCAATAGCCTTATGTCCCCATTTCGCTGCCTTTTTAAGAATAGCCGACACATCGCTGACACCATCCATGTCGCTCATCTTTGTATGACAATGAAGCTCTACTCTTTTTTCTATCTCATCATCTACTCTGCTTACTGTAAAATCAAAGCCCTTCTTTATTCCAAATACCCTTGAAATAGACAGCTCATGATCGAATCTGTCAATATCAAGATTACCCTTTAAAATAATATAAGCGCCTTCCTTTAGGTTACCCAGTAGCTCATCCTTATTTTCATCATCGGCGTTCATAAATATCTTAGTGCCAATGGTGTCTGTAAAATCTGTAATGTCCAACATAAGCAGAAGCTTTTCATTTCTAAGCTCCCTGGTTTCGCTTCTTATAATCTTTCCACGGATAACAACATCCATAGCTATATCCATAAGCTCAGATATAGCTATAGGTTCTTCGTTGAAATCACGTCCATATATGACATCAGGATTTTGTGAGCGCCTAAGCCCAGTTCCAAAAGTATTTCTAGGTTCTCTTCTTCTCTCCCACTTTCCGTCCTGAGGTTTTTCTTTAGCAACCTGCTGTACATCATTTTTAGCAGGCTCTTTTTCCTTTGTCTTTTTAACCTTCTCGCTATTATCCTTATCGTCTTTGGTCTCTGTCTTCTCCTTTGGAGTTTCCTCTGATATATCACTATCAGATTCATTTAAGCTATCTGCAAGCTTAGATATCCTGCGTACCTCTTCCATCATTTTATGCTCGGCACGCTCTTTAGACTTAAGGGCCTTAGGCTCCTTATAATCAAATATTATCTCAGCCGTAAGCCCGCACCTTTCACATAATACGCGATTTAAAAATTCGTTAAGCTCGTCCGCATATTTATGCCCGATCAGAGTATCTTCAAGTATTAGCTTAATAGTATTATCCAAAGGATATTCTATATCAGCCCTGATAAACTGCTGTGCAAGAAAATGGTTATATTCCTTAAGCTCATAAATAATGCTCTCAGAATAAGCCTCCATAAGATTTCTGACATTATATTGCGACGATAAATGGAACACCTCATCGAACACTACATGTATGCCGGAATCTGATAATACCTGATTTTCGATTTCTCTGGCTACATGAGATAAGGTCTTTTTATCAATAAGATGCTCTGATTCAATGAATATACGCATCTTATCTACATAGTTTGATGATATGTGTTTAATCTTAACCTGCGAAAACAGGTTTTCTTCGCTTTTTGTAAGCTTTAAAGTACTAAAAATATCGGTAAAACTCTCTGCCATTTTACAGCTCCCAATTATCAAGTTCCATCTTAAGCGTAGACAAAAGCTCTGATTCCTTAACCTTTCTTACTATCTCTCCCTTTTTAATAAGGAGTCCTTCGCCTATGCCACCAGCTATTCCTATATCTGCTTCCTTAGCTTCTCCCGGGCCGTTTACTACACAACCCATTACAGCTACTTTTATAGGAAGATCATAGCCTGCTGCCATCTTTTCCACCTCTGTTGCCAGCGAAATAAGATCAATATTGGTTCTTCCGCAGGTAGGACATGATACTACCTCAATTCCTCCCTTTCTAAGACCAAGAGTTTTCAGAATATGCTTTGCAGAGATAATTTCCTCTACCGGGTCACCAGTAAGTGACACCCTTATGGTATCTCCTATTCCCTCGCTAAGAATAAGCGCTAACCCTATAGCAGACTTAATGTTACCGGCTTTAACTGTTCCAGCCTCAGTTATACCTACATGAAGAGGATAATTGCATTTTGGGGCCAGTAATTTGTGGGCATTTACGCACATAAGTACATCAGAGGATTTGATACTTACAACAATATTGTCATAGCCTGCGTCCTCTATCATATGTATCTTGTCAAATGCACTTTCAACAATACCTTCAGCGGTTACACCACCATATTTTTCTACCAGCTGCTTTTCTAAAGAACCAGAGTTCACACCTACTCGTATAGGTACATTTCTCTCCTTTGCAGCGCTTACCACAGCTAACAAATTGTCCTTTGATCCTATATTTCCCGGATTAATTCTTATTTTGTCTGCCCCATTTTCTATCGCAGCTATAGCCATTTTGTAATCAAAATGTATGTCAGCTACAAGAGGAATAGTAATATTCTCCTTTATTACCTTTATAGAACGGGCAGCCTCTTCATTTGGCACCGTACACCTGATAATTTCACAGCCGGCTTCACTTAATCTGTTTATCTGTTCAATAGTGGCCTTTGCATCTTCTGTTTTTGTATTGGTCATTGATTGGATAAGGATAGGATTACCTCCTCCTATGACCCTGTTTCCTATATGAACTATTTTAGTATTGTCTCTGTACATTTTTTTGTCATCTCCTATTTCTAATATATTTTTCTATTTTTTTAGCCCAGACAGTTTTTTCTTCTCTCGTTATATTATATTTTCACATTAGTTATGTAAACTT
>JAZUFJ010000011.1:0-1980 GCA_045640645.1 Lachnospiraceae bacterium | reverse complement strand
AAATGTAATGTCATCTCCGGCCACTCTGTATCAGATACAAAGGCATCCTTTGATGGATCATAAGTTTCATTATCGTAAGCTTCGATTTCACTTTCAGAAACGCTGCTTCCGTTTGATGTATTTTTCACTTCCACAGCTGCTCTTGGGAAATATGTATAGATAACAAGTACTGCAAGAGCTGCAACAAGCATAGGAATTACTGCCTTTGATATCTGCTGAAGCGTTACCTTGATTCCATTTTTAAGCTTTACACCTATAGCTACGAAAAGGTTTACTCCTACAGGAGGTGTAACCTGTCCAATAGCAAGATTAACTGTAGTTACTACACCAAATACAACTGGATTGTATCCAAGAGCTACACAAACCGGATACATGATTGGTACGAAAATGTACATAGCTGAATTGGCATCGATAAAACATCCTGCGATGAGGAAGATAATATTGATAACAAGAAGGAATACGAACTTGTTACCTGATACATTAGCTAAGATTCCCTGAGCTGCACCTGAAATACCGAACAATGTACATACATATGAGAACAATGTAGCTGATGCAACGATAAACATGATACCTCCAGTAGTCTTTGCAGAATCTACCATGATATCGATAAGGTCCTTAAATGAAACCTCTTTATATACAAACATACCAACAATCAAACCATATACAGCTGCAACGCAGGCTGCTTCTGTTGGAGTGAACACACCACCATAAATACCACCAAGGATAATTACTGGCATTAAAAAGCCCCAGAAAGCATCTTTAAATGTATCCCAACGTTCTTTTCCTGATGCCTTTTCTCTTGAAGGCTTAATGTTTTTACGGCGAACCTCTATCATAACAACGATGATAAGAGCAACACCCATCATGATACCAGGTATGATACCTGCCATGAAAAGATCTCCAACGCTTTCACCTGTAATAGATGAATATACTACGTAAGCGATACTTGGCGGTATGATAATAGCTATCGAACTTGAAATAGCCATAAGAGCTGTGGAAAAAGCTGCTGAAAATCCAGCATCAATCATAGCTGGAATAAGAATAGCTCCAAGAGCTGCTACTGTAGCAGGGCCAGAACCTGAAATAGCTCCGAAGAAAACAGAAACGATAACGCAAACGATAGCGATACCACCTCTTCTGTGTCCTACACAGCTGTCTACGAATTTAATAAGACGGGTAGAAATACCTGCCTTTGCCATGATATTACCGGCGATAATAAAGAATGGAATAGCAAGAAGAAGTGTCTTACTAATACCAGAATATGTATTTGTAGCTATTACTGAAAGGCTCTGTCCAGATGCTAAAATAGCTGCCGCACTTGAAGCACCAAGACAAATAGAAATAGGTACATCAATGATTAAAAGAAGGAAGAAAACTATAAATAGAATTGCTGTAATCATTATTTATTTTCCTCCTTTTTATTTTCAATAAAATCAAAGGTGTTCTCAATAAAATGAAGAACAAGGAAAACTGCTGATACAGGAACAAATGCCCAGAATATCCATCTTGGCCAATGGAGTACAAAGGTGAAAGTTCTCTGTGAATAGTCAGTAGCTGTACGGATAATTCCCTGATATAAAAGAACTACACAGTAGATGATAGAAACTGCATTAGCTACAAGCTTCTGTATCTTACGAGAATTTCCTTTTAACTGATCTGAAACAAGACTTAAGCCAACAAGGCCTCCGTCCTCTCTTGCAGCAAGAGCTGCTCCAACTAGTGAAATAAGAACAAACACTGCTACAACGAGCTCATCTGCAAAAGCTAATGAATGATTAAGCACAAATCTTCCGATAACATTAGCAAATGTCAACGCAAGAATAACTATCATCATTACTGCTATAACAGCGTTCTCTGCTTTCACTACAGCGTGCATTAAATTTTTGTACGCTTTCATGATATTACCTCCCATAAAATAATAAATTTCAACAACATTATTACTATACTACTTTTATGGCACTTTACAACGCTAAAGTGAAA
>JAZUFJ010000010.1:0-6716 GCA_045640645.1 Lachnospiraceae bacterium | reverse complement strand
GATATTATTACTAATCTTGATAATTATCGTGATTACTCACACTTTGATCAGTGGGTAAATAATTATATGTATCAGTGCATGAGAGATGGAAAAGAAGAGATTACTAGTGAAACATATTTTGATACACTCTTAAATATGTATGAATATGCTTTAGACTATGATTATGAAATGCAGTTCCATTAAAAAAATGTCATAATTTAATAAATAGTTTATAAAACGTTAATTGCTTTTAAAATAAGAGAAATGTATCATTGATTTCAATGATTAAATTATATTGAATAATTTTGGCAAAAATACATATATTACTAAAAAGGGGAAAAAATGGACAACAATAACGGCAATAATAACAATGGAAATAATAAGCAGCCCCAGAACAGACAGACCTTGTTTGTTCTTTTGGTAGCATCATTAATTTTATTATTGATTCTTTCTTATATGAGAAGTGTCTTTAATACAGCTACTAATCAAAAGGTATCCTACGATCGCTTTATTGAAATGATAGATGCTGGTGAAGTTGAAAGTGTATTGATTAAATCAAGCGAAATAGAGATAACACCTAAAAAACAGGATAATAAGCTTATGCCAATTACATATTATGTAGTTAGAGTAAGTGACTATGAACTTCCTGACAGACTATTAAAATCAGGTGTTAAATTTGAACAGGAAGAAACAGACTCTTCTTCAATGATAGTTTCATTCCTGATGTCTTATATTTTGCCGATTGTAATTCTTTGGATTGTTTTAGGCTTCTTAATGCGTCGTATGTCAAAGGGCGGCGGAATGATGGGCGTAGGTAAGAGTACAGCCAAGGTATATATTCAGAAGGAAACAGGAGTTACATTCAAGGATGTAGCAGGACAGGATGAGGCAAAGGAATCTCTGCAGGAAGTAGTTGATTTCTTACATAATCCTGGAAAGTATGTAAAGATAGGTGCAAAGCTTCCAAAGGGAGCACTTCTTGTAGGCCCTCCAGGAACAGGAAAAACTCTTCTTGCAAAGGCAGTTGCAGGTGAAGCACATGTTCCGTTCTTTTCGCTAGCAGGATCAGACTTTGTAGAGATGTACGTAGGTGTGGGAGCTTCAAGAGTAAGAGACCTGTTTAAGGAAGCTCAGAAAAATGCACCATGTATTATTTTTATAGATGAAATAGATGCCATCGGAAAGAGCAGAGATTCCAGATATGGTGGGGGAAATGATGAAAGAGAACAGACTCTTAATCAGCTCCTTGCAGAAATGGATGGATTTGATACATCAAAGGGTATTTTAATACTTGCCGCTACAAACAGACCTGAGATTCTTGATAAGGCTCTTTTGAGACCAGGACGATTCGATAGACGTGTAATAGTAGATAAGCCAGATCTTAAGGGAAGAATAGAAACCCTGAAGGTACATTCAAAGGGTGTACTTATGGATGATACAGTTGATCTTGAAGAAATTGCTCTTGCAACAAGTGGAGCAGTAGGCTCTGACCTGGCAAATATGGTTAACGAAGCAGCTATTAACGCTGTTAAAAATGGAAGAGAGACTGTAAACCAGAAGGATCTTTTGGAATCTATAGAAGTCGTTATGATGGGTAAGGAAAAGAAAGACCGAGTAATGACAAAGGAAGAGAAGAAGTTAGTATCTTATCACGAGATAGGACATGCTTTGGCATCAGCTCTTCAGAAGAATACAGATCCTATTCAGAAGATTACAATAGTACCAAGAACTATGGGAGCTCTTGGATATGCTTGGTATGTACCAGATGAGGAAAAGCATTTAAGATCCAGAACCGAGCTTGAAGAAAGAGTGGTATGTGCTCTTGCCGGAAGAGCTGCTGAGGAAATAGTATTTGGAGAAGATGCTATTACAACAGGAGCAGCAAATGACATTGAACAGGCTACAGAATCTGTAAGAGCTATGATAACACAATATGGTATGAGCAAGAAGTTCGGCATGATAAAGTTAGAATCTGTTGAAGACAGATACTTAAGTGGAAGAACTGTAATGAACTGTTCAGATCATACAGCGAGCCTTATTGATGAAGAAATTAGAGTAGTAATAAGAGCTGCATATCAGGAATCAAAGAGACTTCTTATGGAAAACAGGGAGCTTATGAATGAGCTTGCAGAATTCCTTCTTGAAAAAGAAAGTATTACAGGAAAAGAATTTATGAAGATTTTCAGAAGAGCTAAAGGTATACCTGAGCCAGTGGATGAAAAATAAATTAAAAAAGAAGCCTTTTAGGCTTCTTTTTTGAATTATATTAAAGGATTAAAATATGAGAGATTTTAATATTGAAGAGGAATTAAGTAAGCTTCCAAAACGACCAGGCGTATATATTATGCATGATATTGATGACAATATTATATACGTTGGAAAGGCGATTATTCTAAGGAACCGAGTGCGATCCTATTTTAGGGAAAGTACAAATAAAACTATAAAGATTCAGCAAATGGTGAAAAGAATAAACTGGTTCGAATATGTTATAACAGATTCTGAGCTGGAGGCTTTAGTTCTTGAAAATAATCTTATCAAGGAACATCAGCCAAAGTATAATACCATGCTTAAGGATGATAAAACCTATCCTTATATCAAGGTAACGTTGCAGGAGAGCTTTCCTCGATTGCTATTGACCAGAGAGGTCAAAAATGACAATGCAAAATACTTTGGACCCTTTACATCATCAGATGCGGTAAGGATGACTATAGAATTCTTAAGAAAAATTTATAAGATAAGAGCATGCAAAAGAAAGATAACTGGCGATGATAGTGAGGGCTGCTTATATTATCATATCAACCAGTGTAAGGCTCCATGCAGGGGAATGGTTAGTGAAGAGGAATATAAAGAAAATGTATTAAAGGCTGTAGATTTTTTGAACGGAAATACAAAGCCATTAATTAATTCGCTAACAGAAAAAATGAACGCATATGCTGAAGAGATGGAATTTGAAAAAGCAGCTGAATACAGGGATTTGATAAACAGTGCAAAAGCAGTTACGCAAAAACAAAAGATAACTGATACAGCTGGAGAAGATAAAGATGTTATCGCAATGGAAAGAGATGGAGAATCTGTAATTATTCAGGCTTTTTTCATAAGAAATGGAAAAATAATTGGCAGAGAACATTTTCATATGAAAAATGCAGAGGATACCTCGAATGGAGAGATATTAAAGAGCTTTGTAACACAGTTCTATGCTGGAACACCATTTATACCAAAGGAAATAGTAGTAAGCGAAGAGTTTGAGGACTTAAGTCTTATAGAAGAATGGCTATCAGATAAACGTGGAAGGGGAATGCATATTACAGTTCCTGTAAAAGGTAAGAAGGAAAAGCTCGTGGAACTTGCAAAGCAAAACGCAAGGATAGTACTTAAGCAGGATATAGATAAAATAAAACGTGAAGAGGACAGGACAAGGGGAGCAGTAAGAGAGATAGAAGAGCTGACAGGAATAGAGAATATTGTTAGAATGGAAGCTTTTGATATATCAAATATTAGTGGATTTGAATCTGTAGGGTCCATGATTGTTTATGAAAATGGAAAACCTAAACGTAATGATTATAGAAAATTCAAGATAAAATCAGTAGACGGTCCAAATGATTATGCCAGCATGCAGGAAGTACTAACCAGACGATTTGAGCATGGTCTAAAAGAACAAAGTGAAATGATGGATAATGACAAAACCTTTGGAAAGTTCAATAAATTTCCGGATGTTATAATGATGGATGGTGGAAAAGGTCAGGTACACATCGCAGAAGAGGTTTTAGAAAAGCTTGGGCTTAATATTCCGGTATGTGGTATGGTAAAGGATGATAATCACAGGACCAGAGGTCTGTACTATAAAGATATGGAGCTTCCAATATCACATGCAACAGAAGGCTTTAAGCTTATCACCAGGATGCAGGATGAAGCCCATAGATTTGCCATAGAATTTCATAGATCTTTAAGAAGCAGCTCACAGGTACATTCTATACTAGATGATATTCCACAGATAGGAGCTGCAAGACGAAAAGCTCTGATGAAAAACTTTGAATCTATAGAGGAGCTTAAGTTAGCGGATGAGGAAACCCTATCAAAGATACCTGGCATGAACGCTTTATCAGCAAAAAAGGTGTATGAATTCTTCCATAATAAGAACGATAATAACTGATAAAACGGAAGCTAATAAAAATGTGGAACAAAAAAAATATATATGATATACTGAAAATTAACCTGACAATAGGTGAGGTATAAATTACTAGGAGGAACACCTTATGGCTTCAATATCATTAACCAGAATGATAGAAAAAATGAATATGAAAAACCTTACTCCGGATATAGATGTAACAAATATTAAGATTACACAGCCGGATATAAACCGTCCAGCACTTCAGCTTGCCGGATATACAAGGCATTTTGAGCCAACACGTATTGAGGTTATTGGTTTTGTAGAATATACATATATGGAAAGTCTTGACGAGGAAACGAGAAAAGAGCGTTATGCTCATGTAATTCTTTCTGAAACCCCATGCTTTATATTCTGTAGAGATTTGGAGCCAGATGAACTTTTCCTTGCAGAGGCGAGAAAGAAGGGCGTTCCAGTAATATCAACATCAAAAGGAACATCTGCTTTCATGGCAGAGGCTATTAGATGGCTCAATGTAAAGCTTGCTCCATGTATTTCAATTCATGGTGTTTTGGTTGACGTATATGGTGAAGGTGTACTTATTACAGGTGAAAGCGGAATTGGTAAGAGCGAGGCAGCTCTTGAGCTTGTAAAGAGAGGACATCGTCTGGTATCTGATGATGTAGTAGAAATACGTAAGGTAAGTGATGAGACACTTATAGGATCTGCACCAGATATCACAAAGCATTTGATCGAGCTTAGAGGTATCGGAATAGTGGATGTAAAAATGTTATTCGGTGTTTCTTCTGTTCGTGAAACTCAGTCAATTGACCTAGTTATAAGACTTGAGGAGTGGGATAGAGACAAGGATTACGATCGTATAGGTCTTGAGGAAACATATACAGAATATCTTGGAAACAAGGTAGTATGCCACAATATTCCTATTAGACCAGGTAGAAACCTTGCAATTATTTGTGAATCAGCAGCTGTAAACTACAGACAGAAAAAGATGGGATATAACGCAGCCCAGGAGCTTTATAGTCGTTTACAGAATTCATTTAAAAAACGTGATGAAGAGGAAAACTAATATGAGTAAATATTGCTTTGGTATAGATGTAGGCGGAACAACAGTTAAAATGGGTTTCTTTTCAGAAGAAGGAAATTTAATAGATAAATGGGAAATACCTACTGTAACTACAAATGGAGGTAACCAGATTTTATCAGATATAGCAAAATCTATAGATGAAAAGCTTGCTGAGAAAAATGTAAGCAAAGAAGAGGTTATAGGTGTAGGAATAGGTGTTCCAGGACCTGTTGACAAGGATGGTGTGATACATAAGGCAGTTAACCTTGGCTGGGGAGAATTCAATCTGGAAAAAGAATTATCAGATCTTACAGGCTTCAGAGTAAAAGCTGGAAATGATGCAAATGTTGCAGCCCTTGGAGAAATGTGGAAGGGCGGCGGAATGGGCTATAGTGATATTGTTTTAGTTACTCTTGGAACAGGAGTAGGTGGAGGAATAATCATTAATGGTCAGATTCTTACCGGATCTTTTGGTGCAGGTGGAGAGATCGGACATATTCACGTGGAAGATAATGAAGAAGACGTTTGTGGATGTGGAAATAAGGGATGTCTTGAGCAGTATGCATCAGCAACAGGTATTACACGTTTAGCAAATAGAAAGCTTAATAGCTGTGATACACCAACTGTATTGAGAAATGAAGAAATAAACGCAAAAACAGTATTTGATGCAGTTAAAGCAGGAGATAGCGTTGCTATAGAAATAGCAGAAGAATTTGGAAGATATTTAGGCAAGGGACTTTCAATGGTTGGATGTGTTACCAATCCAGAAGCTTTTGTAATAGGCGGAGGCGTATCAAAAGCAGGAGAAGTTCTCTTAGACTATATTAAAAAGAATTATATTCCATATGTATTCCATGCAAGCAGAGATGCAGAATTTGTTTTAGCAAAGCTTGGTAATGATGCAGGAATATATGGATCAGCAAAGCTTTTAATGATTTAACAAAAAGTTCCTTTGAACTTAATGGGGAAAGAAGAATTGAATCGGGATTTAAAAGAAAAATTATGTTCTGTTCTTTCAGAAGAGGATATAAGAATTAATGAAAAGATGAAAGATCATACTACTTTTAAAGTAGGAGGTCCTGCAGATTATTTTGTTACTCCAAATACAGAAGAAGAGGCGGCTAGATTACTCCGCCTTCTTTTTGCGGAAAAAATACCATTTTTTATTTTGGGAAATGGTAGCAATGTTTTAGTAAGCGACAATGGATATCGCGGAGTCATGGTTCAGATGTTTAAGAACTATGATGATATAATTGTAGAAGGAAATAAGATTACAGCAAAAGCAGGCGCATTGTTATCGAAAATAGCTGCGAAGGCTTTAGAGGAAGCATTAACAGGTATGGAGTTTGCTTCTGGAATACCAGGTACTCTTGGTGGAGCTGTATTCATGGACGCCGGAGCCTATGGCGGAGAAATGAAGCAGATAGTTTCAAGGGTGAAGCTATACGACATTCAAAATGATGAGATAATATATTTAAGTAATGATGAAATGGATTTTTCATATCGTCATAGCATTTTGAAAGAAAGAAATTGTCTGGTTTTAGAAGC
>JAZUFJ010000009.1:0-3727 GCA_045640645.1 Lachnospiraceae bacterium | reverse complement strand
CCCTTTTGATGCTATTCCTAGAGTTATAGAAGAGCAGGAATTTGCATATCTTGAAAAGGGATTAAAGCAAAGAGTAGTAGCTCTTAATATGTTTCTTAAGGATATATATTCTAAAAAACAGATAGTTAAAGATGGAGTAGTACCGGAGGACTTTATATTTGCATCAAGTGGTTACATGGCTGAATGTGAGGGCGTGATACCTGTAAAAGACATTTATTCCCATATTTCCGGTATAGACCTGGTAAAGGGAAAGGATGATAAATGGTACATTCTGGAGGATAACTTAAGAGTACCTTCAGGGGCATCTTATCCAATGATCGCCAGAGAACTGTGTCGTAGAAGTTCACCACAGACTTTCCATGATACTCACCTTATGGATAATCGTAATTATGCCCAGCTCCTTCGAAGAACAATCGATAATGTAAACGTTGGAGGTCATACTGTAATCCTTACTCCTGGAAGATATAATGCAGCATATTATGAGCATTCATACCTGGCAGAGTGTACAGGCTCACATCTGGTAAACGGTTCGGAGCTGGTGGTAGAAAATGATAAGCTTTATTATTTGACTGCTGCAGGTAAAAAGGAAAGGGTAGGCGCTGTATACCGTAGAATTTCAGACGAGTACCTGGATCCTATGAATTTTAATCCGGAATCAGTGATAGGTATACCTCATATTTATGATGTATTCAGAAAGGGAAATGTTGCCCTGTTAAATGCCCCAGGTAATGGTGTGGCAGACGATAAGGGAATATATTATTTTGTTCCAAAGATGATCAAGTACTATCTTGGAGAAGAGCCTATTCTTTCAAATGCACCAACATATCTTCCATTCTATGAAGAGGATATGAAATATGTCCTTGAAAAGTTTGATGATCTGGTGCTCAAAGATGTGGCAGAGGCCGGAGGATACGGCGTAGTATTTGGAAATACAATGACAAAAGAAGAAAAAGAACGTTTTATAGCCCTGTTAAAGAGCGAGCCAAGACGTTTTATAGCACAGGAAGTAATAGATTTCCAGGATCTTGAAATCATAGATGAAGGAAAGAAGGTATTTAGAAAAGCAGATTTAAGAGCTTTTGTGCTTATGGCAGATGAGCCTTTGGTATGGGCCAGTGGCTTAACCAGATTTTCCAGAAATCCAGATTCATTTATTGTTAATTCATCACAAGGCGGAGGTTTTAAGGACACATGGGTATTATCTCGGTAGAACAGGCAGATAGATTATATTGGTTAGGAAGATATTCAGAGAGAGTATATACAACAATAAGACTATATTTTAAAAGTTTTGATACCATGATTGATGAGCTGGCAGACAGTTATGCACAGTATTGTCAGATGGTAGATATTCCAAATATTTATGCGAGCAAGGATGACTTTATGACAAGATATCCTTTTGATGCTGATAACCCGGATTCAATTATAAGCACCTTGAACAGAGTATATGATAATGCGATTGTTCTTAGGGAGAGCATTGGATCGGAGGCACTTTCTTATATTCAGCTGGCTATCTATGCTATGAACAGGGCAGCAGTTAGCGGTTCTCCACTTATAGAAATGCAGAAAGTAATGGACAATATTCTGGCATTTTGGGGAATAGCTGATGATCAGATCGATTCGGTTCAGATCAGGAATATTATTAAAGCAGGCAAGCGTGTAGAACGTGTAGATATGTACGCTCGTCTCGGCGTTGCAAGGCATGAGCTGATAAGAGAAGTATATCGTATGATTCCCAGAGTGGAGCGAAGCGGAAGGGCGTATGATACTGAAGCTCTCGATATGCTCAGAGCAAAGGTTATGGCAGAAAAGCTTGATTACTACGGAATAGTAGAGAGCGTAGAAAGCATTTTTTAGAATACTAATCACGGAAAACAGTGTTTATGGAAAGCTTTTAGAATATTAATCATGGAAAACAGAGATTATGAATAGATTACATTTTAAGTATTCTATGCAGCTTTTTTATAGTGAACCCGTAAACCCATGCCATTTTACAATCAAATGTATACCAAGGGATACCGCACGTCAGCGGCTTCAAAGTATTGATATTGAAATGGATCCAAAAGCAGCTTATACACATAGCAATGACAGCTTTGGAAACGAGAAAATAATTGGATCAGTTCGTGAGCCACATAATCATTTCTATTTGACTGTAGAGGGTGAGGTAGATATTCAGCAGATTCTCTATGAGGAAGAAGCAGATTTAAATAAAATTGCATTATTTAAGTATCCCTTTGGAAAGACAATACCTGGGGAAAGTATACATGCATACCATAGAAAGCTTATGGTAGAAGCAAGTGAGATATCTGAGGAAAAGAGAGTAATATCTAAGGAAATAAGTGGGATGCCTGAGGAACCAAAAGAGACATCGGATGAAATAAGAGAGATATCGGATAAAGCAAGCGAGATATCTGAGAAAACAAGAAAGATATCTGAGGAGATAAGTGAGGTTTCTGAGAAAACAAATGAGAAATCTGTGAAAGCATGTGAAGTATCGTCAGAAAGAAAACAAGTACAGAAGGATTATGATAAAGCTTTATATATCATGCACAGACTGCATAGTGATATGAAATACAAAAGTGGCGTGACTGACCTTTATACTACGGCTGAGGAAGCCTTTAGGATGAAAAAGGGCGTATGTCAGGACTATGCTCATATATATATTGCGCTTGCCAAGTTGGCAGGAATACCGGCAAGGTATGTTGCCGGGCTAATGATAGGCGAGGGAATGTCTCATGCTTGGGTAGAGGTTCTCTGCAAAGGGAAGTGGATAGGAATTGATCCTACAAACAATCTTTTGGTAGATGACAATTATATAAAGCTTGGCCATGGAAGGGATGCATTTGATTGCCAGATTAATTTGGGAATAATGCATGGTGGCGGAAAACAACGTCAGCGAATAGAGGTACTAGTTGATGTGATAAATGATATAGTTGCAAATGAATAAATTATTAACTGATTCAGTGATAATAAATAAAGCAACAATAAATACAAGCAGTAGTAAATATAACAGTAATAAATTGTAATAAGAAATAAAATAGTAAGAAATTAATTTTCTATCACGGAAGGTAAATCATGATAAAAGAGGTAACCAGTGTTGCGCTTCCTGTAGATGAAGTGCTAACCATAAAGAAAAGAAGGATTTATCCAAAGAGTCTTAAAGAATATAAAGGAGCTAAGAGAGATAAAGAGGCAGCAAAGCTTAAACGAATATCCATCGTTACAGGTACCCATGGCGATGAGCTGGAGGGACAGTATGTCTGCTTCGAGCTTGCCAGAAGAATTGAAGAGGATATGGACAAGCTTTCAGGGGTGGTGGATATATATCCGGCGATCAATCCTTTGGGAATTGATTCCATTACAAGAGGAATCCCGGCCTTTGACCTGGATATGAACAGATTGTTCCCAGGAAATATTGATGGAAATATGACAGAATATCTGGCAGCAGGAATCATTGATGATGTTAAGGGATCTGATGCTGTGATTGATATTCATGCCAGCAATATCTTTCTTACAGAGATACCACAGATACGTATAAATGAACTTCATGAAGACGTTTTGGTACCGATGGCAGAGAAGACAAATGTTGATTTCATCTGGGTACATGGTGCCAGCACCGTTTTGGAATCTACCTTTGCTTATGCTCTTAACTCTATAGGTACTCCGGTACTAGTAGTTGAGATGGGTGTAGGCATGCGTATTACACAGGAATATGGTAATCAGCTTGTTG
>JAZUFJ010000008.1:0-5859 GCA_045640645.1 Lachnospiraceae bacterium | reverse complement strand
ATGATTATTTATAGTCATATAATTTTTATTTATATTTTGAATACATTATATAATGGAGGTTTATATATGGAAGAATTAATCGAATTATTACAGGACATAAGAGATGATGTAGATTTTGAAAACTGCACAGATTTAATTGATGGAAAGATATTAAGCTCATTTGATATTATTCAAATTATCAGTGTTCTCGATGATGAATATGATTTATCTATCCCTGCTTCTGAGATAATACCAGCAAACTTCAATAGTGCAAAAGCTCTGTACGATATGATTCAGCGATTGAAATAAAATTGGCTTAATTGACTTTCTTTCGTATTTGGACAGATAAAACACATTAGCACAAATGATAAAATTGAAATAGCCATTGGGAATATCACTCCAAATGGCTATTTTTGATTTAAATAAAATTTCACCTTGTACCGAGCACTTCAATTAACTTTTCAGTATACAGCCTACGTCCTTCAAATGACAAATGGTTCATATCCTCAAAATAGTCAGGATTGTGATCATCAAATTCCACATCTGTATCTAAGATATAATCTGCATTATACTCATCAAGAATACTAATAAAATACTTTTTATATTCCTTATAAGTATCATCATTGCTCAGCCTGTAATAATGAGGACATTCTAGGAATAAAAATTTCTGATTATCTCGTATACACTTCTCTATCACTTCTCTTAAAGCTTTTTCCTGCGCCTCAATAAGTATTGCATCGCTAATATCAAATTCCTCATTTTCCAGATACTCAGCTCCTGGGCTTGGGGTCTCATCTGTTTTAGCTCCTTTATAATATCTTGTTGAATAAAAAGGCTCAGTGAAAGGATAAGTAACAATATCATCCATTCCTGATGTAACAAAATATTCGTACATAGTTGAAAAATCTGTATTTCCAGCCTCTGACATTTTCTTCCAGAGTCTTTTCTTTCCATCAAAAGACAGATCCCATATTACTCTCGAATCTGACAGCTTTACCTCCTCAGTAAGCATAAGAGGTCCAAACTCAAATATCATAAGATCTATATCATTATTTTTTCTGGATAATATCTCATCATACTGAATAGTTGTAGCCACAAACTGATTACCGCCATATGAAATATTATAAACTTTCTCGTCATATGCCTTATCAATAGTGGGCATATCAATGCTCGCCCTAAATGTAGAAGACCCAATGAAAAGGACATCCAAATCTCCACTGTTCACCGCTTCTTTTATTCCCCTGTTCCCAATGGGAATATCCTTCGAGTATACATTTTTCCCTACCACTGCCAGCGTTAAAAGCACTACGACAGATGTGATTGTAATTACTATTTTTTTCATATTATAATGCCTAATTATATTACCTAACTATATTATTCATTTCATTTACTAGAAAGCCTGATACATGAAATTCGACTGACCTATTATTCCAAAAAGAGCCATACCCAAAAGCATAATACCAGCATAAATGTATCTGTGCTTCAAAAAAGCTTTATCATTTATTTCTTTGATTAACTCTACTACAAACAATCCTCCTATCAGTACCGCTAATATTATAGATGAAGCTATTGCCTGGTTACCATTACCAAATGGAGTAAGGGCAGCAACTACTGATGAAAAATTGATTCTTGTCTGAGTAAAAATCTTTTTATAAATAATCAGAGCATCAGAAAATGTCTCAGCTCTGAACATTACCTCACCTATGCATACAATTAAAAATGTTCTAAGTGTAGTAAAAATGATAATACACAGATTGTTATCATTCCATTTAAGCTTTTTCTTGATTTTCTTAACGTATGACATCGAGCATACAGAAATAAGCATGATAATAGCAAAATATACTCCCCAGCCTATATAAACCATTTCAGCTCCATGCCATATACCGGTAACTATCCATACCAAAATAAGCGGTAATACTGTACGAATCGTTCCTTTTTTTGCTTTTGGAAAAACTTTATATAATACCTGAGAAGCCTTTCTGTTCCAACCTGATGTAACAGCTGGCATCATGAGATGTTCCTTAAACCATTCATTAAGGGAAATATGCCATCTTCTCCAATACTCCTGTATATTTCGTGAAAAATATGGACGTATAAAGTTCTCAGTAAGCTCTATATCAAACATTCTGGACACACCACAGGCAATATCCATATATCCGGAAAAATCTGCATACAGCTCAATAGCATAGAAAAATACTGCTATGATAAGAGTCAGACCTCCCATTGTTTTGGGAGATGCAAATACCGTATTTACATAAAATGTAAGTCTGCCGGCTATTACAAGCTTTTTAAATAAGCCCTTTATTATACGATATCCGCCTTCTTTAATATTCTCAAATTTATAATCATGCTTTGCTGTAAGCTGACCTATCATTTTCTGATAGGTGCCAATCGGCCCCTGAGTAATCTGCGGAAAATAAGCTATAAATAAAGCATAGTGAAGCAGATTATCACTTGGCTCTATTTTTTTGCTATAGCAATCATGAGCATAGCCCAATGTCATAAATGTATAGAAGGAAATACCTAGCGGAATTATCAAGTCATGAACACCAAAATAAATGCTATATCTGAATACTATCAAAATACCTAGATTAATAAATATAGTTGCCAGAAAATGACTTTTTATGGGATTACGCATCAAAGACCAGGTAGAGACAATGGATATTAGAATAAATACTATTAATATCGGCTTTGCAAAAATATAAAAAACCAGACTGGCTGATAATAAAATTATCCACTGTATCTGCTTATCCACCTTATAGTATAAAAGTAGAGATACTATAAGTAGAATTATAAACTTAAATGAAATCAAACTCATATTCGGTTACTCTCTTTATTTTTGATAATTAATATATAGGCATACAGCAATGCTATAACCCAATTTTGATGTTAAAACCATCCGCCATCAAGCTGAATAATCTGACCTGTAAAATAATCAGACATACCTGCTATTTTTACCGCTAACTGTCCAACATCTTTAGGAGTTCCAGCCCTGCTTGCCGGAATTTCTTCTATAAGGTATTCCATTTCATCAGATGATAAATTGGCGTTCATATCTGTATCAATAAGACCGCAAGCTATGGCATTTACACTTATATGGCTTGGTCCAAGCTCCTTAGCCAGAGCCCTGGTAAAAGCATTCATTCCACCTTTACTTGCAGAATAGGCAACCTCCATAGAGCCACCATATAACCCAAAAACAGAGGAAATATTAATAATACTTCCTCGTTTTTCTTTTAGCATAATTGGAATAGCTCTTCTGCAGCAATAGAATACACTATTTAAATTGCAACCCAAGACACTATTCCAAGCCTCATCGCTCATATCCTGAAGCTGTCCTACATATGCAATACCTGCATTGTTTACTAAAACATCTATCTTGTCTATCTCTTCAAAAAGACTATCCACCACATCACTTTTTGATAGATCACCAGAAAATGTTATACAGATACATCCATATTCTTTTTCAAAGTTTTTCTTTATTTCAAGGAGCCGGTCTATATTTTTATTGCAAGTAAGGATAAGATCATAGCCGTTTTTTGCAAACTCCTCAGCGATACCATATCCTATTCCCCTAGATGCTCCTGTAATCAGAACTGTTTTTCTTTTCATACCGTTAAATTATAGCATAAATGCCTATTTTTCTTCAAACATTGCCTTTAAAGGGTTAATTTCTGCTGCCCTTCGTTTTAGCATGCCTATGTTTTCCCTCATGTAATTCTCAAGTGCCAAGATTTCTTCATCATTGAAGCCCTCATGCTTACTTATCTTGCATTCAGGTATTATTCCCTCTGCATACATTTCGCCCTCGACAAACCTTACATATGCTACCTTTTTTCCATCCTTCAGGCTTATACCTGATATTGTCATTGTCACAATTATTTCACTTTCTATATCTATATCACAAAAAATTAACAGCATTTTAAATCTATTATATAACTTTTATTACAATAGTTTACAAATGATATAATACCATAACCTGTAGAGTACTGTCACTGTAAAGGTTATACAACTTTCACCACAAAAGATTACCGTGAAGACAAAAATGAATTCGCTTCAGCTCCGCTTTCGCTCATCATTTCTTGTCTTCCTATGAATTGCAGTATATAAAAAGAACTCCTCGAGTAAACTCGGGAGTTCTTTCCATATACTGCAATTCGCAGTAATCCTTATCTCTTTGAAAACTGTGGTGCTCTTCTTGCGCCTTTGAGACCGTATTTCTTACGTTCTTTCATACGTGGATCTCTTGTTAAGAAGCCTTCCTTCTTAAGAGCTGGACGGAAGTCTGCATCTGCCTTAATAAGAGCTCTTGAAATACCATGTCTGATAGCACCAGCCTGACCTGTTGTACCACCACCACGTACATTTACAAGAACATCATATTTATCAACAGTTCCTGTTGTAGCAAATGGCTGACGAACGATAGTCTTTAATGTTTCAAGACCAAAATATTCATCAATGCTTCTCTTGTTAATAATTATATCGCCTTTACCAGGTGTTAAGTATACTCTGGCAATTGATTTTTTTCTTCTACCTGTTCCGTAGAACTTATCTGCTGCTTTAGCCACTTTTTTATCCTCCTTCAAGTCCTATTAAAGTTTAAGTTCTTCAGGCTTCTGAGCTGCATGAGGATGCTCAGCTCCTGCATATACAAAAAGCTTCTTGTACATTCTTCTTCCTAAAGGTCCTTTTGGAAGCATACCCTTAACAGCAAGTTCAATAACCTCTGTAGGTGCCTTAGCAAGTTTTTCTTTTAATGTAGCCTGTTTCATACCACCAACATATTCTGAATGATGATAGTAAATCTTCTGATCAAGCTTCTTTCCTGTTACAGTAATCTTGTCAGCGTTTACAACGATTACATAATCACCTGTATCAGCATGAGGTGTAAAAATTGGTTTATTCTTTCCTCTTAATATCTTAGCAACTTCTGAAGCAAGACGTCCAAGTGTAAGTCCTGTAGCATCTACTACATACCATTTTCTTTCAACGCTAGCTTCGTTAGGCATAAATGTTTTCATTATGATTCCTCCATAAACGAAACCTTACGGTCTATATATTATTGTCACAAGCAACCTATAGTACATTTCGCCGGGGCTATGGCTAGACATACTACGTCCGTCGCACTGAATTATTATATTATAAGCATATATTCATGTCAAGAATTTTATTCAAATTCATATTCCATTAAACATAGTCCATGAGCAGGTGCTGTAGGACCTGACTTAGTTCTATCAAGATTCCTTAGCAGCTCCTTTATTGATTCCGGTTCACGTTTTCCCTGTCCCACTTCTATAAGTGTTCCAACTATGATTCTTACCATGTTATATAAAAAGCCATTTCCACAAACAGATACTGTTATCATCTTCCCCTGTTCAATAACAGAAAGCCTGTATATTGTTCTTACAGTATTATCCGTTTGTGTATGGGAAGAACAAAAAGCCTTAAAGTCATGCTGACCTATTAAATAAGATGCTCCTTGGCGCATCTTATCTATATTTAAAGGTGTATGAATATGATAAGTATACCTTTCATTAGTAGGCATTGGAAATTTATCCACCCATATCCTATAATCATATGTTTTTCTGCATGGAACCTTTCTTGGATGAAAATCCGGCTCAACTTCTTCTGAATACTGAACCTTTATATCCTTTGGCAGACTTTGATTAAGAGCATACGAAAACTTTTCTCCAGGGATTCTTGATTCTGTATCAAATACACATACTGCTCCCTCTGCATGTACTCCTGCATCCGTTCTGCTAGCGCCTATAACTGTTATGTTTTCTTTCAGAAGAGCCGACAGTTCCCTATTTAATACACCTTCTATAGTCTCACCATTATTCTGTATTTGCCATCCACAATAGTTTGTACCATCATATG
>JAZUFJ010000007.1:0-6362 GCA_045640645.1 Lachnospiraceae bacterium | reverse complement strand
GGAGGTAATATCCAGAATATTGTTACCAGTGATGAACAGGTGGCAAAGAAGATGATCAGACATCTGAAAGAGACTAAGGCGGGTAGAGCGACCTTCTTACCTCTTACCAGTGTTAAGGGCCGTGGGGAATACGAAAGACCTGAGGTAAGAGATGAAAAGGGCTTTGTAGGAATGGCAAACGAGCTTGTCAGCGCTGAAAAACAGTATGATAACGTTATCAGTCAGCTCCTTGGAGCAATAATAGTAGTAGACCATATAGATAATGCGTTGCCAATGGCTAAGAAGTATCAGTATCTGTTAAGAATAGTTACACTGGATGGAGAATATCTTACTCCGGGTGGAGCTCTTGCCGGAGGTGCCTTTAAAAACAATTCTAATCTTCTTGGTAGAAAACGTGAGATAGAAGAGCTGGAGGCAAAGGTAGCAGATCTCGAGAAGCTTGTAGAAGATATAAGAAATGAAATAGAGGATACAAAAGAAAAACGTAACGAAGTAAGAGATAAGCTTGAACAGATTAAGCAGAAACAGCAGGATCTTTATCTGAAACAGAATACTGCCCAGTTAAATGTTGACAAGGCTTTAGAGCGTAAGCAGGATACCATTGACGGATATAAGAATCTTGAAATTGAAGGACAAGATGTAGATAAGCAGGTAGTAAACCTTGAGGACTCTAAGAAAAATTCTAAATCTGAGCTGAAGCTGTCTGAGGAAAAGGAAACAAAGTTAGAAGCAGAGATCGCAAGACTGGGCCAGGAGCTTAGTAAACTTAGAGATCAGGAATCTTATCAGGTATTAAGCGCTTCAGAACTGGACCTTAAAGTAGAAAAGCTTAAACAGCAGCAGGAATTTTCACAGCAGACTACTGCAAGAATAGAAGAGGAAAAGAAGAGACTCTATGAGCAGCTTGAAGAGGTTGATAACCAGCTTAAGGCTGTAGATGAGGAAATAGAATTTAAGAAGAACAGTATTCTTAGTATTGAAGAGACTATCAAGGCCTCGGATACCGATACGGATGAAAACGCCCAGGTTCTTCAGAACATTATTGACGAAAAAGAAGAATATACCAAGAAACAGAAGGGCTTCTTTGAGAAGAGGGAAGAGCTTTCTGATAAGATGAACAGGCTGGATAAGGAAGTATATCGTCTCGAACAACAGAAGAACAAGGCAGAGGAATCACAGGAAGGCCTTGTAAACTACATGTGGAACGAATACGAGCTTACCCTTACTACGGCAGGTGATCTTAGAGATGAGGAGCTTACAGATGTAAGCCAGATAAGAAAGGGCGTGGCATCGTTAAAGGAAGCTATAAAGAAGCTAGGCGATGTAAACGTAAATGCCATAGAAGATTACAGGAACCTCATGGAGAGATATACCTTCTTAAAGGATCAGCATGATGATCTTGTAGAGGCTGAGAAGACTTTAGTAGGTATTATCGACGAACTTGATACGGCTATGAGAAAGCAGTTCGATGATAAGTTCAAAGAGATAGGAAAAGAAATTGATAAGGTATTTAAGGAGCTCTTTGGAGGTGGTAAGGGTACTCTTGAGCTAAACGAGGACGAGGACATCTTAGAGGCAGGTATAAGAATCATAGCCCAGCCACCGGGAAAGAAGCTTCAGAATATGATGCAGCTGTCAGGTGGAGAAAAGGCTCTTACAGCTATAGCCTTACTGTTTGCTATTCAGAATCTTAAACCATCACCGTTCTGTCTTCTTGATGAAATTGAAGCGGCCCTTGATGAGTCAAACGTTGGACGTTTTGCCGGATACCTTAATAAGCTTACAAAGCATACACAGTTTATTGTTATTACTCATAGACGTGGTACTATGGAAAAGGCAGACAGACTCTATGGTATTACCATGCAGGAGAAGGGTGTATCTGCGTTAGTAAGCGTTAATCTTATAGATAAGGATTTGGATGATTAGTATGGATAATTATAATGTTGAAGCTGCTAATAATGATAACGCAGCTGAAGAGGTAAAAGAGGCTAAACAGGGCTTTTTTAAGAGACTTTTTGGAGGCCTTACAAAGACAAGAGAAAGTATTACAAAAAGCTTAAATGCTGTTTTTGCTGCTAATAATATTGATGAGGACTTTTATGAGGAATTAGAGGAAGTGCTCATTATGGGAGATATTGGCGTAAGAGCTACTGAAGAAATATTAGAAAAGCTTAGGCAGCAGGTTAAGGAAAAGCATATTAAAGAGCCGGTTGATTGTAAACAGCTTTTAGTGGACTCAATAATAGAGCAGATGGATGTAGGAGAGGCTGAATATGTCTTTGAAAATGAGAAATCTGTTGTTCTTATAGTAGGAGTAAATGGCGTAGGAAAGACCACTAGTATAGGAAAGCTTTCACTTATGTTAAAGAGCAGGGGAAAGCGTGTTATGATGGCAGCTGCTGATACCTTTAGAGCGGCAGCAGTAGATCAGCTCGATGAATGGGCTGGAAGAGCCGGAGTAGAGATTATAAAAGGTATTGAAGGCCAGGATCCTGCGTCTGTAGTATATGATGCCTGTCAGGCTACAAAGGCAAGAAAGGTAGATGTATTGATCACAGATACCGCGGGAAGGCTTCATAATAAGAAGAACCTTATGGAAGAGCTCAAAAAGATGAACAGGATCATTGAACGAGAGCTTCCAGACTATCATAAGGAGACGCTTGTTGTACTAGATGCATCAACCGGACAGAACGCACTTAATCAGGCCAGAGAATTTAAGGAGGCAACTGATGTTACAGGTGTAATCCTTACCAAGATGGATGGAACTGCTAAGGGCGGAATAGCAATAGCCATACAGGCAGAGCTTGGGCTTAATGTTAAATATATCGGAGTAGGGGAAGCTGTAGAGGATCTCCAGAAGTTTGATGCCAAATCATTTGTAAACGCTATATTTGAACAGTAAAAATATATAATAATTATGAAGTGTCAAGATAAAATACTTGACACTTTGTTTTTTTTATGGTATTATAGTCTATGTTGGTCTGGATAACTATGTTTATTAAGGCAACGAAAGCAATTCATAAAACAGGAATATGATGCTAATATAATAGAACTGGTATGACGGAATTAGTATAATGGAAAAGATATTTGAGCGAAATATATTATACGATTTTTATGGGGAATTGCTTACTGAGCATCAAAAAAAGATATACGAGGACGCTGTGTACTCAGATCTTTCTTTATCAGAGCTGTCTGAAGAATATGGTATAACCAGACAGGGAATACATGATCTGATAAAAAGATGTGATAAGCTGTTGATCGGATATGAGGAAAAGCTTCATCTGGTTGAAAAGTTTGAAAAAACTAAACAGCTTACTAATAAAATAAAAGAGCTTACGGAATCTGATGAAGAGGATGTAATAGTTAAAATAAGAATGATTTCAGAAGAAATTCTTGATGAACTGTAGAGTGGAATCAGGAAGAGCGGAGAATATTTGATATATGGCATTTGAAAGTTTAACAGAAAAACTGCAGAATGTTTTTAAAAACTTAAGAAGTAAGGGACGTCTGACAGAAGAAGACGTTAAGGCTGCTCTTAAGGAAGTAAAAATGGCATTGCTTGAGGCAGACGTTAACTTTAAGGTGGTTAAACAGTTCGTAAAGAGCGTTGAAGCAAGAGCCATAGGCGCGGATGTAATGAATGGACTTAACCCGGGCCAAATGGTAATAAAGATAGTTAACGAAGAGATGGTTAGCCTTATGGGCTCAGAGACCACAGAGATAAAGCTTCAGCCTGGACAGGCAAAGACAGTCATCATGATGTGTGGTCTTCAGGGTGCTGGTAAGACTACCACAACAGCTAAAATAGCCGGAAAGCTTAAGCTTAAGGGTAAGAAGTGCTTACTGGTAGCCTGTGATGTTTACAGACCGGCAGCTATCAAGCAGTTGGAGGTAAATGGTGAGAAGCAGGGTGTAGATGTTTTCTCTCTTGGAGATAAGGTTAAGCCGGCTCAGATAGCTAAAGAGGCCCTGGAATATGCTAATAAAAATGGCCATAACGTGATTATTCTGGATACTGCAGGACGTCTTCAGATAGATGAAGATATGATGCAGGAGCTATGTGATATAAAGGAAGCTGTGGAGGTTCATCAGGTATTATTGGTAGTAGATGCCATGACTGGACAGGAAGCAGTTAACGTTGCACAGACCTTTAATGAAAAGGTAGGTGTAGACGGAATAATTCTTTCAAAGATGGATGGCGATGCAAGAGGTGGTGCTGCATTATCAGTTAAAGCGGTTACAGGAAAGCCTATTCTCTTTGTTGGTATGGGAGAGAAGCTTTCTGATCTTGAACAGTTTTATCCTGATCGTATGGCCAGCCGTATCCTTGGTATGGGAGATGTGTTGACTCTTATCGAAAAGGCACAGGCTGAGATGGATATTAATCCTGAGAAGGAAAAGGAGATGACCCAGAAGTTCAAGAAGGGTAAATTTGACTTTGAGGATTATCTTGAGAGCATGGCCCAGATGAGAAAGATGGGTGGTCTCGCTTCAATATTAGGTATGATGCCTGGTATGGGTATGGGACTTAAGAACAGCGATATTGAGTCAGCTATCGATGAGGATAAGCTTAAGAGAACTGAAGCTATTGTATTATCGATGACTAAGAAGGAAAGACAGAATCCTGATATCCTTAATCCTAGTAGAAAGCACAGGATAGCAAAGGGAGCAGGGGTAGATATCGCAGAGGTTAATCGTCTTGTAAAACAGTTTGAGCAATCACGCAAGATGATGAAACAGTTGCCCGGACTTATGGGCGGTATGGGTAAAAAGGGTAGATTTAAAATGCCTTTTTAATACATGAGTGGTAAAAACCTACTCAATAAATTATTAAATAGATTGTATTTTTAGGAGGAAAGTAAAATGGCAGTAAAAATCAGATTAAGAAGAATGGGTAAGAAGAAAGCACCTTTCTACAGAGTTATCGTAGCAGATTCAAGAAGTCCACGTGATGGAAGATGTATCGATGAAATCGGAACATATGATCCAAACACAGAGCCACGCACAGTAAAGATTGATGCAGAGCTTGCTAAGAAATGGCTTAACAACGGTGCTCAGCCAACAGAAATCGTTGCAAAACTCTTTAAAGAGGCTGGTATCGAGAAATAAGCTCTCTCGGAGGTAATTTGATGAAAGATTTAGTTGAAGTGATTGCAAAATCCCTCGTTGAAAATCCTGATGAGGTTGTTGTAACACAGAGAGAAGATGATCGTGCCATTGTTATAGAATTAAGAGTGGCTCAGCCTGATATGGGTAAGGTTATCGGTAAGCAGGGTAGAATCGCTAAGGCAATTCGTTCTGTCGTAAAGGCTGCATCTACAAAAGAAACAAAGAAGGTCATTGTAGATATTTTACAGGACTAGTTATTTCGATATAAAGCACTGCTTAGGCGGTGCTTTATGTTGTAATACTTGAATTAGACGTGTTTGAGATTATTTTCCATATAGGAAGGTGATATTATGGATGATATATTACAGGTTGGAATAATATCCTCTACTCATGGAGTTCATGGAGAGGTAAAGGTTTTTCCTACAACAGATGATGTAAAAAGATTTAAAAAATTAAAAGAGGTTATTCTTGATACTGGAAGGGAACATATTATCCTGGAGATCACACAGGTTAAATATTTTAAACAGATGGTTATCCTTAAGTTCAAGGACTATGATAACATTAATGATATAGAAAAATACAAAGGTTGCTCTCTCTATGTTACGAGAGAAAATGCTGTTAAGCTTAGAAAAGATGAGTACTTTATAGCTGACCTTATTGATATAGATATTTTTGATGAAAATGATGAGCAGATAGGCGTTCTTAGTGATGTGTTAGAAACAGCAGCTAATGATGTATATGTTATCACTATGAACAATGGAAAGGAGCTTTTGCTCCCTGCTATTAAAGAATGTATTTTAGATGTTGATATAGCAGAACGCCGCATGAAGATTCATATCATGGAAGGATTGCTTGATTAATATCTGAATATATGATGCGGAACAGTTAAAATCATGAATCAGAGTAAATTATGTTAACTGCTAGACGGTTGCGTGGAATAAATAGTGAAAACAAACTGAGGAGAAAAAAATGAACTTTCATGTGCTGACTCTGTTCCCTGAAATGATTACAGAAGGACTTTCTGTGAGCATTACAGGAAGGGCAATGGATAAGGGCATCCTTAAGGTAAACGCTGTAAATATCAGGGATTATGCCTTTAATAAGCATAATAAAGTAGATGATTATACCTATGGTGGCGGAGCTGGAATGCTTATGCAGGCGGAACCTGTATATCAGGCTCACGAGGCTTTGAGAAAAGCAATCATAGAAGAAAAAGGCTATCCAGAGGATAAGGTGATAAGAACAGTTTACCT
>JAZUFJ010000006.1:0-1921 GCA_045640645.1 Lachnospiraceae bacterium | reverse complement strand
AATCAAAGCGAATGTAAGAACAAGAGCAATAAATACTGCCACAAGGAATACCATAGTTTTACTGCGATTATCCGTAGTAGAGCTATTACTTATATAATTTGAGCTCTGATTATCACTCTTTTCAACTGTATTCTCTGTTATAGAGGTAGTATTGCCGGCATAGGCAAAAGCAAAGTTTGAAAAAGAGCTCGTTCTAAAGGTAACAGTTGCAGGATCATTATCCATATCCTCTAACAGTTCCTTGCTTCCATCATCGTGTACGTGTAAAATTTTAAATTCCTGAGCCTCTGATAGTAGTCCTGCAGGAACCTGAAGGACAAATTCTGCCTCGATATCAAGCTGCTTTACATTGTCCACCACACCATGATAGGTTCTCAAAAATGTAATATCAAACACATTTCCCACTACCAGTCCGTTATCCTCAGCATAAGAAAAAATGTCCTGTTTCTCTGTTGTGGTAAGAAGCTGTGTCATATCTGTTATATCAAAGTGAACTTCCAGCTTATTTCCCTTTAATACCCCAATTGCTTCTTCATCTGTAACGCAATCGTTCACTACGTCCCAATAATTTGGCATTGATGGATTGCTAAAGAATTCATTAGTTGCCGTAGCCTGGGTATTAGGAGCATATTCATTATTTACTACAAAGCTTATGATACCCTCTCTATAGGCCTCCGCAAACATTGCATCACCAATTTCATCATACAGATGCATATATGCTTCATCCGGAGACATATTATATTTCTGTAAAAGACCTGTCAGATTATCATAATTAATATCCTCATTGGCGTCTCTTATTTCAGAAAGGAGCGCTTCCTGTTCTTCCTGAGTTTTAGAATCATGCTCCTTTTTTGATTCTGTAATGTTATCACCTGTTGGCTTTGCTACAACATTCTGTACATCATTTTTAGAATGGTCATCTGTCTTTTCGGTCTTCTTATCTTCCTTTTTTGTAAAGGTAACCGAAACAGTATGACTGCTCTTTAGATTTGGAAAAGCATAAGCAGATACTGCTCCCACTGATTTGCCATCTACCTTTACATCTTCAATCTTATAGCCTGGATCAGGTGTAATAAGATAGGAAACTGTAGAATCTTCCACTACAGGATAGGTACCCAATGGAACTATGGTACCGCCATTTCCAGCTTCAGAGGTCATATTGTATGATTTCGCGGTCTTCTTCTCAAAAGCAGCCACAAGACAGTAGTCCTTCTGTACCTTATCTATAGTATATGTATCAGATTCGCTAAGTAGCTTTGAATCGGAAAACCATCCTTTAAATTTATAGCCATCTGACGCATAAGCCTTTAATACAGCCTTGTCATTTTCTTTATATCTGGATACACCATCAATAGCTCCCGCATTATCAGGAGTAACACATACTTTTACATCATATTCACAAGCTTCAAAACAAGCTTTTAGTCTGTATTCACCATTGAGATTGGTCAGTGTATATTCCTTTTCCTTGCTGACCTTTTCGTCTCCAAGCTTCCAGCATACAAAACGATAGCCATCCTTCGGATCAGCCTTTACGGTTACTCTGTCGCCTACATTATAATATCCATCACCGCTTGTAGTTCCTCCATTTTCCGGTGAAGAATATGTTATAACATAAGCCAGTCTTCTGGCAAACTTTGCAGAAAAGCTTCTGTCCGAGCTCACATTATCTATTCTTAGCTTTTTATCTGAGCTTACTTTATTACCGTTCTCATACCATCCGTCGAAATCATATCCATTGTTAGGACTGGCAAACAGTTCAATAGATCCTCCGCCCTCTACGCTTCCCCCTCCGGAAACCTGTCCACCTTCTTCAGCGCGGGCTGTAACACTGTAATAATTATTCTTGATTGATACAGTTGCTGTATCGGAAGTTGAGTTATCATCTTTTGCTGTAGCTACTACAGTGATAGAATTACTGGTT
>JAZUFJ010000005.1:0-2146 GCA_045640645.1 Lachnospiraceae bacterium | reverse complement strand
GGCGTAATGGCAGTAGCAGAAGGTGCTAACATGCCTTCTACTCCAGAAGCTGTTGAATACTTACAAGCTAATAAAGTTCTTTTCTGCCCAGGTAAGGCTTCAAACGCAGGTGGTGTTGCTACATCAGCTCTTGAAATGAGCCAGAACTCAGAAAGACTTTCATGGACTTTCGAAGAAGTTGACGCTAAGCTTAAAGACATCATGGTTAACATCTTCCATAACCTTGATGCAGCTGCTAAGAAATATGGCAAGGATGGCGACTACGTAGCAGGCGCTAACATTGCTGGTTTCCTTAAGGTAGCAGATGCTATGAAGGCTCAGGGTATTGTATAATATATATTAAAATATAAATAAAAAGTGATAAAAATCCCACTACAGATTTTTATGTAGTGGGATTTTTTTGTAGTTTTTTTGTAAACAATCATGTTATACTATACAGGATGGTGCGAATCGATTTACTGGGATTATTTCGGTTATGGATTACAGGCCATAAATAAAATGATTTGAAAAGAAGATAAGTGAAATATGAGAGAAAAAATTATTGTAATTGATTTCGGCGGACAGTATAACCAGCTGGTTGCCAGAAGAGTAAGAGAATGTAACGTGTACTGTGAGATATATTCTTACAGAATAAAGATCGAAGATATTAAAGCAATGAACCCTAAGGGAATCATTCTTACAGGAGGCCCTAACAGCTGCTATGAGGAGGATTCTCCATCATATCAGAAGGAGCTTTTTGAGCTTGGTATACCTGTACTGGGAATATGCTATGGTGCACAGCTTATGATGCACAAATTAGGTGGAAAGGTTATCACTCCTGAAGTAGGAGAATATGGAAAGACCGCTATACATTATGCAGAAAATGGCGTGATGTTTAAAGATCTTCCTACAGATTCTGTTTGCTGGATGAGCCATTTTGACAGAATATCTGAGCTGGCTGAGGGCTTTGAGATTGTTGCCCATACAGCTGATTGTCCTATAGCTGCAGTACAGAATGTGGAAAAGAAGTTATATGCAGTTCAGTTCCATCCAGAGGTATTACATACCATAAATGGTACACAGATGATATACAATTTCGTAAGAGGCGTTTGTGGATGTGATGGATCATGGAGAATGGATTCCTTCGTAGAAAATACTATTAAAGAGGTAAGGGAAAAGGTAGGAGACGGAAAGGTGCTCTTAGCTTTATCAGGTGGAGTGGATTCATCAGTTTTAGCAGCTCTTCTTGCTAAGGCTATCGGTAAACAGCTTACCTGCGTATTTGTAGATCATGGTCTTCTTCGTAAAAATGAAGGTGATGAGGTAGAGATCGTATTTGGAAAAGATGGAGCCTTTGATATAAACTTTATACGTGTAAACGCCCAGGAAAGATATTATGCTAAGCTTGCCGGAGTATCAGAGCCTGAAAGAAAGCGTAAGATAATAGGTGAGGAATTTATCCGTGTATTTGAGGAAGAGGCAAAGAAGATAGGAAAGGTTGATTTCCTTGCACAAGGAACAATTTATCCTGACGTTGTAGAATCAGGTCTTGGTGGAGAATCTGCAGTTATCAAATCACATCACAATGTTGGTGGATTGCCTGACTATGTAGATTTCAAAGAGATTATTGAGCCACTTAGAAATCTGTTTAAGGATGAAGTAAGAAAAGCAGGCCTTGAGCTTGGACTTCCGGAATATTTAGTATTCCGTCAGCCATTCCCAGGCCCAGGTCTTGGTATTCGTATAGTAGGTGATGTAACAGCTGAAAAAGTAAAGATTGTTCAGGATGCAGATTATATTTACCGTGAAGAGGTTGATAAAGCAGCAAAAGCATATAAAGATGAACATGGTGAGGAAGCTCCGTGGATGCCTAACCAGTATTTTGCAGCCTTATCAAATATGCGTTCAGTTGGTGTAATGGGAGATGAGCGTACCTATGATTATGCTGTAGTAGTACGAGCTGTACGTACTGTAGACTTCATGACAGCAGAGGCAGCTGAGATACCATTTGCAGTGCTCCAGACAGTAATGAGCCGTATCATCAACGAGGTTAAAGGTGTAAACAGAGTATTCTATGATCTTACATCATAGCCTCCTCGAACGATTGAGATGGAATAGACTCCTATTCCTTTTAGCCTTGAATACAATGGGGTCCCTCCCCTACTAC
>JAZUFJ010000004.1:0-5459 GCA_045640645.1 Lachnospiraceae bacterium | reverse complement strand
ATTTCCTCCATAAAAATATCTCTTCTATCTTATCTATCTTCTATCTTTCTTTTATCTTTTCACTAAATTATCAACGCCATCTGCAGTGATCTCTTCTCCATCCTGACCGTTAACGTTTACATTCTCAAGTATTAATTCTTTAACATTTATAGCAACAATACCCTTTTTAGTCATTGGTTCAATACCATCACACATAACCGGAAGATCGCTCATAGCATTTTCCGAATAATCTACGTTTACATTTTTCATATGTACTGCCTCTATTTTTTCCTCTGGAAGACCTAAAAAGTATGCAGCACAAACATGAGCATTTTTAGCCTCAATATTTTCAAAGGTCATAAGGCCTAATCTTGGTGTTCTCTCATCAACCGGATATTTTTCTCTTGATTGTACGTATTCCTCATGTCCATCAGGATCGCAGAAATAAAACATATTTACGGTAAATGGGCTCATAACACTATCCATCTTTATATCCCTGAACATAATATTATCAAGGAAGCATTGTCTGCCTCTTCCACGTCTTGTTTTTATTCTAAGACCTCTGTCTGTATTCCTAAATAAGCATTTCTCTACCAGAAGATTCGTTACCCCACCGGCTATTTCTGAGCCTAAGGTCACAGCCCCATGTCCGTTCTCCATTAGGCACTGTCTAATATGTATATTGTCAGATGGAGTCTTATATTTTTGTCCCATATAGAACTTTCCAGATTTAACAGCTATACAATCATCGCCTAAAGAAAAATGTAATCCAACAATATCAACATTTTTACAGCTTTCCGGATCTAAACCATCTGTATTAGGTGAAATTTTAGGGTTCTCCACAAACATATCACAGAACAAAAGATTCTCTGAAAAGAATGGATGAATATTCCATGCCGGAGAATTTGTAACCTTTATTCCCTGAACAGTTACATTATTGCATCTGTTAAGGAATATCATTCTTGGACGATATGCTATGTTCATTACCTTAGGATTCTTCCACCAGTTATCATTAGATGCCATACCATCCAATATACCCTCGCCATATATTGTAATGTCCGATACATTTATTCCTGTAATAATACCGGCAAACATAGGAAATGGATTACCTTCCCATGTTCCGTAATGGCATTCATCATCATTTTCATCCGTTGTCTTGTAGGAGCCAGGGAATCTTACTCTCTCATTCCTATCAACGCTAGCCATTAGATGCGCTCCTTTTTCCAGTTCCACTGTTAAATCTGATGTAAGGAATAAGCTTGTTATCTTATATTCTCCCTTAGGGATTAGTACTCTGACACCCTTTTTTGACATCATAAATGCAGCCTGGATAAATGATGTATCATCATGTATACCATCACCATAGGCCCCAAGCTCTTTAACATCTATCGTAAACAGTTCCTTTGGAGTAGTGAAATCAGTTGAGCCAATAATCTCTTCTTTTTGATTCCTAATCACCAGAACATATTCGTTATCTGGTATAAGATTATATAGGGAATTAATCACCTTATCAGTTTCAAATAAAAGCTGATTATTTAAATATACTTTATATACCTCTGTAGTATTGTATATTCCTCCATCATTTATCTCAAAAGTAACACATCTAAAGGTTTTAAAAATGATATTAATTTCCATTGTTCTGATTGTCCTTTCCCTCTTCTTCAATAAGCTTTCTTGCCTTTTCTTTCTTTGTTGAAGAATTAATACCTCGTGGTTTTCTATAATACCCAGTCAAATAAAAGACATACATTATTATCGCACATATCCCATTAGATATAACCACAGAATACCATATACTTTCAACACCCATCTTAAGTATCCTCTGGCATATAAACAGGGTTGCAAATCTAAATATCCATAATCTTGAAGCATCTACAGCCATCGTAACCTCTGTATGTCCTGATCCCTGAAATAAGCCCATGGCATTGTTATATACTCCATTTGCAAACACCCAAAAAGCAAGAAGCATAAGATAATCTGTAGCATGTCTTATAACTAATGGATCATTTGTAAATATCTTTACAACCGCTTCTGAAATTGGCTCTCTTGACAATATAAAGCCACCTACTACAAGATAAATCGTAATAATGATAGTGGAAAGCTTAAAACCCTCTTTTACCCTATCATATTTTCCCGCTCCTACGTTCTGTCCCACAATAGTAGAAACTGCCGACCCAAATCCATTTGAAGGCAATGATACAAGACCATTAATCTTATTACCTATTCCATAAGCCGCAACAGCTGTTGTACCATAAGCATATACATTCTTAGTCATAAGCAGGAAACCAAACTGCATCGTAGAACCGCCAAGTGCTGTCGGCAGACCTATCACAAGAATATTCTTAAGCTTTTCAGCCTCGAATTTTAATTTCTTTAGATTAATATGAATTTCATTATTTTTATTATTAAGAGCTATAAAAGCTATTATAGCCGGAACAAACTTTGCAACTACTGTAGCCAGGGCAGCACCTGTAGCACCAAGGCTTAAAGCTATCATAAACAGAGGATCTAAAATTATATTAATAGTTACGCCCAACAGGTTTAAAAGCATAGGTGTGACAGTATCTCCCTGAGCCTGATGAACAGAATTAAATATATTTACTGCAAATAAAAATGGCATATCAAAAATGACAAGCTGAAGATAAGCCTTTGCGTGATAATATGTCTCACCATCTGCCCCCAGCCAGGATACAATTCCCGGAGTAAACAAGGCCACCAAAGAAGCACATACTACAGCAAACATCATAGCACAGGCAAATATCTGATTAGCCATGGATCTTGCATCCTTCATCCTCTTTGCACCGATATACTGTGATATCAAAACAGCGCCAGCAACAGTAAGACCAGAGCCGAAGTTCTGTACAATATTCTGTACAGGTGTCACCAGATTAATCGCTGCTAACTCTTCCGTTCCAAGCTTTCCAAGCCAGAACGTATCAGTTAAATTATACATAGTTTGTATAAAGCTATTAATAACAACAGGTATTGCCAACATCAATATAGCATTTAGCAGTTTACCCTCTGTTAAATCTATGTTTTTCTTTTTCATTTCTATTCCTTTGTTAACTCATCAAGAAGGATATCCTTATATATTCCACCAAGCTCATTTAGTCCCTCAGCTATAAGATTTCCATAGGTGATCGCTCCAGTATATGTCATATGTGTTCTATCTGGCATATGCCATTTTTCGGCCTCTTCTTCCCTAACTGTTTCCATAAGGGCTCTTACCTTTGAATACAGATCAATCATAGGAACATCCAGCTCCTTAGCTACTTCCTTCATAGCCTCAACATATTCTGCATGATATCCCTTATAAAGCTTTCCGTTCTCGTAATGGCATCTTTCAACCGGAGATATCAAAACTGGATAGGCATTTTTATTTCTGGCTGTCTCAATAAATTTATATAAATTTTCTTTATAGGTTCCAAAAGGTGTTGTATATCTTAATGGGTCTTCTATCTTCTCATCATTATGACCGAACTGGATGAAAAGAATATCACCTTCCATAAGCTGATTAGCTATAACATCTAATCTGCCCTCATCGATAAAGCTTTTTGTAGATCTTCCATTCTTGCCATGATTCTTTACAAATACTTCTCTTCTTATATACAAAGGCAATACCTGACCTAACCCAGTCTGTGGATATGTAATATATGAATTAAACTGTACAGTAGAATCACCTGCATAGTGTATCGTTCTCTCTAATTTAACATTTCCTGTTTCTACATCATGAGCCATTTTCTATAAACCTCATTTCTTATATACTTTTATATTTATAAAGCGCATGCATTTGCATACGCTCTATAATAAAATCTATTATTCTTTTACTGCACCAATATTTACACCTGTTACGAAATACTTCTGTAAGAAAGGATATAAAATCATAAAAGGTAAAATAGCTGCAATGATACCTGCATTAAATAATGTCGTCTGAGATACATTATATGATGTAACCGGTGTATCGCCATCCATAATCATTGTACGAAGCTTGTACTGGAAGTTAACCTGTTCAGGATCTGTAATATAAATCTGAACTGTAGAATAATCATTCCACACTGTTACCGCAAACATCAAACCTATTGATGCAAGAGCAGCCTTTGAAAGTGGAAGTACTATTTTAAAGAAAATACCCATTGGAGAGCATCCATCAAGTTTCGCTGCTTCATAAAGGGACTGTGGAATGCCTTCAAAGAAATTCTTCATAAGAACAAGATTATATACATTTATTCCATGTTTAAATACAAGGATCCACATATTGTTAAGAAGACCAATTTTCTTCATTACAAGGTATTCAGGAATCATACCACCTGAAAAAATCATTGTAAAAAGTAAGAAATAAGCAAGGAATGTTCTTCCCGGAAGATCTTCCTGTGCAAGTACATATCCGCCAAGAGTAGATAATACAAGACCTAATAATGTACCTGCACCTGTTGTTATAAAAGAATTTATAAATGGTTTATAAAGCTTATTAGTCTCTATAATTGTTTTATAACCATCAAGAGTAAACTGAGATGGCCAAATCTGGAACTGATATACGCCAACCTTATTGAACGAATCTACTACTACCTTCCAAATAGGAATAAGTATAAGTAACGCAAGTATAATAAATATTATATAATTTACAACATCAAATAATTGAACTTTTTTCTTAACACCTGATGCCATCATGTCTTTACTTTTAGCCATAATCACACCTCCTACAGTATTCCACGTCCACGTACTTTTTTGCTAAGCCAGTTACAAATAAGTACTAAGGCGCCACCAACAAGTGATTTGAACAATCCAACTGCAATAGAATAACCATAATTTGCACGTGCTGTAGCAAATGTCATTCGGTAAATATATGTAGATATAACATCTGAAACATCATATACATTTGCATTGTACAAAACAAATACTGATTCAAACATATTCATAACCTTGGCAAGATTAAGAATAAGAACAATTATAATAGTCTGCGTAAGAGCCGGAATAGTCACATATCTTATTTTCTGAAGTCTTGATGCTCCATCGATATCTGCAGCTTCATAAAGCTCAGGGTTGATACCGGAAAGCGTTGCTAAGAAAATAATTGTTCCCCATCCGGTTTCTTTCCATACATTTATGATATAAAAGATCGGTCTCCACAAAGTTCTGTTTGCCAGGAAATAAATTCCAGCTTCTCCCTCTGCTATAAATCCCATATCTCTTAAGATACCATTAATCATACCTGTACTAGAAGGAGAAAGAATCAGCGAAAATATAGCGGCTACAACTGCCCATGACATAAAGTGAGGCAAATATATGATAGTTTGCAAAGTTTTCTTTGCAAATAGATTTCCCATTTCATTAATAAAAACTGACACAATAACTGATGCAAATGTTGTTAAAAGTAACTTCATAATACTTAACACAAGCGTATTGGTAAATGAAGTCCAAAACGCAGGTGTAGAAAACATATTTTTAAAGTTTGCAAGACCTGTATAATTGGCAACCATTCC
>JAZUFJ010000003.1:0-3376 GCA_045640645.1 Lachnospiraceae bacterium | reverse complement strand
GTAGTAGCCTTTGAATAGAATGAAAGCTCTTCCTTATCATGGTCACGTACTCTCATTTCCTCTTCCTTCATACCTAAAGACTTAAGCCAGTCTATACAGTATTTCTTCCAGTATGCAAACCATTCAAGGTCTGTATCCGGCTCACAGAAGAATTCCATTTCCATCTGTTCAAATTCTCTAACACGGAAAATAAAGTTTCCTGGTGTAATCTCATTACGGAATGACTTACCTACCTGACAAATACCAAATGGTATTTTCTTTCTAGATGTACGCTGTACATTCTTAAAGTTAACAAAAATACCCTGAGCTGTCTCTGGACGTAAATATACAGTGTTCTTTGCATCTTCAGTAACGCCCTGGAAAGTCTTAAACATAAGATTGAACTGTCTGATATCTGTGAAGTTATGCTTTCCACATGTAGGACATGGAATATTCTTCTCTTCGATGAAATTCTTCATCTGTTCCTGTGTCCATCCATCAACTGATGATTCAAGAGTAATACCATTTTCCTGGCAGTAATCTTCAATAATCTTATCAGCTCTGAATCTTTCATGACATTCTCTACAATCCATAAGAGGATCTGAAAAGCTTCCTAAATGGCCAGAAGCTACCCAAGTCTGAGGGTTCATAAGAATAGCACAGTCTACACCAACGTTTGTAGGGCTTTCCTTAACAAATTTCTGCCACCAAGCCTGCTTAATATTGTTCTTAAGTTCAACACCAAGAATACCAAAATCCCAAGTATTTGCTAATCCTCCATAAATCTCAGAGCCAGGATGTACGAAACCCCTGGATTTAGCTAATGCAACGATTTTGTCCATTGTTTTTTCCATAATTTTCACGCCTCTCTTTTTATTTTTTCATGATATAAGTGTCAAAAGTCATTTTGCACGTCATTCATCATTTTTTAGTTTTCCACCCACATCATTTTAGTACTATATATGCCAAGCCCGAGGAATCACTAGCCACACGGGCAAGCCTATCATCTAATATTTCAACATTAGCTGTTGAATAAAGTATATCACCATAGGTCTTTATCTGAACTGCCTCATTAGAAATGATTATATGCTTCTTATTCATTCCCATTAGGTCCATTCTTCCGATAGTGCCGCCTTCCTTTATATTTCTAAGGTTAACATCTATCGTATATCCAGCCTCTACAGCTTCACCTATAGTTCCATAAAACAATTTTGTATCATTAAATCTGGAATAATCCTGTGGTGTAGCAAATTCTATGTATGCCTTTACAACGCCGTCTCCAGCCTCATAATCTGACAGCTTCGCATTATCCTTATCGCCTGAAAGACGTCCGTATTCCTGGATTTCATTCTTTATCATAAGCTCCAGTTCATTGGCATTATAATAGGATTTGTCAAAACGCTCTATGATAGCCTCTGTAACCTTTCCTTTCTTCTCAACAATAATTGTTGTATCTGAAAGGTTACTATTACCATCGCCACAACCCGTAACGAATAATAAAATGCTTAATATTAAAAGAGATAATACTAATAATCTATTTCGCACAGCATCCTCCTATTGGAACACTTTCTAAATTATAACGAAGGCACTTACATATTTCAACATTTTTATCTATTGCTCAAAGCCATCTATTATCTGAAGACTTTTAAATGTTTTATCTAACATCCTGCTTCTATAATAAGTTGCTATATCCTTAAATTCTACTAGTACCTCTTCCTCAAGCTTAAATGAGAACAGCTTTTCAACTGGAGTATTTACCACATATTCTATAGCATGTACACATCCGTCGCTTAACTTTTTATCTGTAGGTATTCCAGGAAACTCTCCATTTATTACGATTGATTTTATCTCGAAAATAGCTCTCACCAGCCGATTATCAATGCTCTCCTTAACAATCGCCCTCATAGACTGAAACAAAAGCTTAAGCATTAGAATCTCATCATTATTTTCTCTCGTATAATATGAAGCTATTTCTAAAAAATACATTCCAAGATACGCGCCCTCGAAATCAGCCCTCAGCTCCTCAAAATAATGTGTCACCTCTATATCAGCCACATTATAGGCGCTCTTACCTTCGTAAAGCTTAAAATTACCAAAGCAGAAAGGATTGGTAGCTGCCATAAATCGACTATTCTGTCTCCTCGCGCCCTTAGCAAAAGCAGTTATCTTTCCGTACTCTTTTGTCAGGATAACTAATCGTCTGTCATAATCATTAACAGGTCCAACCTCTAGTATCATGCCTGTAGCTAAAACAAAATCCCTCACAGCTGTCTACCCTATTTTTCTTCAACATAACCATAGTTCTTTAGTAAAAGATCGCTGTCTCTCCAGTCCTTCTTAACCTTAACCCACAGTTTTAGATTTGCCTGAGATTCCAAAAGGTCTTCAATTTCATACCTTGCTGCTGAACCTATCTTTTTAAGCATACTTCCCTGCTTACCTATGATTATTCCCTTATGTGACTCCCTTTCACAGATAATAGTTGCCTCTATATCTACAATAGTCTTCTTATATTTCATGCTTTCTATAGTAACAGCTATACCATGAGGTATTTCATCGTCAAGACATTTCAAAGCTTTTTCACGAATAATCTCTGCAACTATCTGTCTTTCCGGCTGGTCAGTAATCGTATCCTCATCATAAAAAGGTTCCCCATACGGAAGATATTTCATTATAACTTTTATAAGCTCATCTGTATTATCTCCCTTTAAGGCGCTAACAGGTATCACTTCATCAAATTTGCAGAGATCCTTGTAGGTATCTATAACCTTAAACATAGCATCACGCTTTACCGTATCCGCTTTGTTAATAACCAGTATAAGGGGTGTATTAATATCCTTTAACTGCTCTGCTATATGTTTATCTCCAGGTCCCACAAATTCCGAAGCTTCTACCAGCCATAATACAACATCTACCTCAGCCACTGTACGTCTGGCAATATTAACCATATAATCTCCGAGCTTATTTTTAGCCTTATGGATTCCCGGCGTATCGAGGAATACAATCTGTCCCTCATCAGATGTATAAACAGTCTGTATTCTATTTCTTGTAGTCTGTGGTTTATTAGATGTAATAGCTATCTTCTGTCCTATCAGTCTGTTCATCAAAGTAGATTTACCAACATTTGGACGACCTATTAATGTTACAAAACCAGACTTATAATTATTGTCCATATATTTTACCTATTATTATCTGTTTATCTCTTACTTATTTATTGCAATCACACATTATTTCTGTTCTGTACTATCCGGTTTATTTTCAGTAGTATCACTAGTCTGTAGCTGTGTATTCTGGCTGCTCTGAGACGGATGCTTTTGCGCTTTCATTTGCTGCTTCTGCATACGTTTTTCGTATTTTTTCTGTAATCTTGCCTGTTTAGTTCCCGCTCTCTTAATAC
>JAZUFJ010000002.1:0-4515 GCA_045640645.1 Lachnospiraceae bacterium | reverse complement strand
GTTATCTTTTGCAGTAAGAACACTTGGATGTACTTCTGGTATAGTAGTAACAGCCAGCCATAATCCTCCTGAATACAATGGATATAAGGTATACTGGGAAGATGGCGCTCAGGTTACATCTCCAAGAGACGTAGAGATAATAGATGAAGTAAGAGCTGTCACAGATTTTTATGACGTTAAGACCATGGGTAAAGAGCTTGCTATTTCTGAAGGTCTTTACAATGTAATAGGTGAAGAAATAGATGATGCTTATATGGCTGAACTTAAAAAGCAGATTATTCATCCTGAAATAATCAAGGAAATGGCAGATGATATAAAGATTGTATATACACCATTCCATGGCACAGGTAATATTCCTGTAAGAAGGATTCTTAGTGAGCTGGGCTTTAAGCATGTATATGTTGTTCCAGAGCAGGAGCTTCCAGATCCAGAATTTACTACTCTTGAATATCCTAACCCAGAAGACCCAAAGGCATTTGAGCTTGCTTTAAAGTTGGCTAAGGAAAAGGACGCAGATGTTGTTTTGGCTACAGATCCTGATGCTGACAGATTAGGAATCTATGCTAAAGATACAAAGACAGGAGAATATGTATCATTTACTGGAAATATGTCAGGAATGCTTATTGCTGAATATATTTTAAGAGAGAGAAAGGCTTGCGGTACTCTTCCTGAAAATGGAGCACTGATAAAGACAATAGTAACAACCAATCTCGCTGATGAAATTACAAAGGCATATAACATAAAGCAGATCGAAGTCCTTACAGGTTTCAAATATATAGGTGAGCAGATTAAGTGGTTCGAAGAAAAACATGATTATGAATATGTTTTCGGTTTAGAAGAAAGCTATGGATGTCTTGTTGGTACACATGCAAGGGATAAAGACGCTATCGTTGCTGTTATGTGTCTGTGTGAAGTGGCAGCATGGTGTAAGAAAAATGGAATCACAGTTTGGGATCAGATGCTTAATATTTATGAGCAGTATGGTTACTATATGGAAGGAATTCATACAATAACCTTAAAGGGAATTGAAGGCGCACAGAAGATTCAGGATATCATGAATAATTTCAGAAGCAATCCTCCAAAGGCATTTGGTGATCTTAAGGTTAAAGAATTCAGAGATTACAAAAAGAATGTAACAATAAATCTTGAAACAGGTGAAGAAGGAACAACAGGACTTCCTACTTCTAATGTTCTTTACTTTGATCTGGAGAACAATTCATGGTGTTGTGCAAGACCTTCAGGAACAGAGCCTAAGCTTAAGCTTTATATGGGTATTAAGGGAAGTGATCTTGAGGATGCAAAAAAGAAACTTGAAGTTCTCAAAAATGAAGTAGTATCACAGATAGGAAATGAATAAGATTTACAAAATATTAGATAATAAAAAAATAAAATATGCAGTGATAGCTATCCTTGCTCTTTTGGCGATGGTTTCCATCGTCCAGGGGGCAAGGAATGCTGCTATTTTTAGCCAGGATTTTCAGTACGATGCCACAAAGGCTTTTGCCCTAAGGATTAATCCGTATTTAGAATCATTATCACCTTCAGGAATATTAGATGAATTGAATATGGAAGAATACTATTTTCAAATGGAGGCTAATCAGTTTCCATCTCTTTTGATGCTTTTAATTCCTTTTACATTTTTGAAGCCTTTAACAGCAAGGTATGTATGGCTTGCATGTAACTTGTTGTTTACGGTAATGATAATCTGGCTATTAAGAAAAACCTTTTTAAAAGATGTTCAAAAAGATATTTTTGCAATGCTATCACTTTTGATGCTAGCGGGAACACCTTACAGAAACCAGTTGGGAGTGGGTCAGCATACATTATTTGCTTTTACCTTTTTTTTACTTGCAGTATTTTTTTCAGAAAAAGAAAAGGGAAGTGTTCCGACTGTTATTTGCCTCATAGTTTGTTATTTTAAATATACCTTAACTGTTCCTTTGGTGTTGTATTTTATATATAAGAAAAAATACACAGAAATAGCTGCATCTGTTATTGTACATATAATTTTAACCGGTGTTTCTGCGTGGTGGCTAAGGGATTCTTTTATTAATATGATTGTTCAACCTCTTAAGGTATCATCTGCTCTGGCAGCAGAGGGAGGTCTTGATTTTGGAGCACTGCTTAATGGATCAAAGCTATCCTTTGTTTTGGCATTTTTGGTGATGGTGGGGTTGTTTGTACTGATGCTAAAAGCACCGAAAGGGTTAGATGGAGAAGTGATATCTGTGCTGACACTGTGGTCATTAATAATAACCTATCACCGAACATATGATTTTTTTGTGATAATAATAGTTGCCGCATACTTTTACTGCAGAAAACAATTTTTTGCCAGCAATCAGGAGTATTGGGAGGACACCCATAACCTAATATCTGTAATCGGTTTTATCATTGTAGTATTAGCAGTATTTTTTGTGCTCAGGATATTTAGCGAGGCAATATTTTCGAAGATAGCGGTAGGAAGCATTTATTATATTTATACGGTATATTTGACAGTTGTATGTATAAAAGATATTTCACGTATCAAACAGAAATAAATCTTTACATTAAAGCAGTTGATATATGTATATGCAATTGCTATATAGAACAGAAGTTTGAATATTTGTGTAATGAAAGAATTTGAAAAGGAATAAGATAATGAGCGATACACTTTATATTGTAATTCCAGCTTATAATGAAAATGAAACAATCAGACAGATTGTTGAGGAATGGTATCCAATAGTTACAAGGGCATCAGAAGACAGCAGATTAGTAATAATAAATGATGGAAGCAAGGATAATACGTATAATACACTTTTGGAATGTGCTAAAAGCAGACCACAGCTTATTCCTCTTACAAAAGAGAATGGAGGACATGGACAGACTTTGCTATTCGGGTATGACTATGCTCTTAATAATAATGCGGACTATGTATTTCAGACAGATTCTGATGGACAGACTTTGCCAGATGAATTTGGAGAGTTCTGGGCTAACAGAGAAAAGTATGACATGCTGATTGGATATAGAAATAAGCGAGAGGATGGTTTTTCAAGAATAGTAGTTACAAAGGTCTTAAAGCTTGTTATCAGAATATGTTTTAAAACAAAGGTAACAGATGCAAATACACCATACAGGCTTATGAAGGCAGAGACTCTTAGAGAAGAGATAAAATATGTTCCGGCAAACTTCTTTTTGGCAAATGTCCTGCTTACAGTGTTATTTACAAAGCACAACAGAAGCGTGAAATTCCTGCCGATAACGTTCAGACCAAGACAGGGAGGAGTAAACTCCATTAATTTAAAAAGAATATTCAAAATAGGAAAACAGTCTCTAAGAGATTTTAGAGAATTAAATAAAGTTATATAAATGATATAAAATAAGGAAGTAAATACTAATGAATACAGATAAAAAGAGCAAATTGATAAAACAGATTCTTAAATTTGGTGTAGTAGGAGGGCTTTCATTTCTTATAGATTTTGTTATTACCCTTGTAGTTTCATCTATAATGAGAAAAGCTGGTACCAGCCTGGAAAATGCGGCTACTATCGGAGGCCTGTTTGGTTTCTGTATTTCTCTTATATTTAATTATATTATGAGCATGAAGTTTGTGTTCGAACGAAAAGACGATATGGACAGGAAAAAGGAATTTATTATCTTCTTTCTGTTAAGCTTAATCGGTCTTGGAATAAATGAGCTTATTCTTTATTTTGGAGTAATTATTTGCAATGGTATAGTTCCAAAATTGGTAGAACAATACCCGGATATAATAACCGCAGTGGTAAAAATGGTAGCTACAGGTATTGTTATGGTATATAACTTTATCAGTCGAAAGATGACATTAGAAAAGAAGGATGTAAATGATTAAAAGAAATTTTATATTTGTCATAACAGGCTTAGCTTTATTTGGACTTTTGGGATGCAACAAAGAAAATAAGATTGCAAACAGTGAAATTCCAAAGGTTGTAGAGATAAATGATAATAAGGATAACTATGGTCAGGAAAAAGAAAATATGGAACAGCCAGATACTGGTTCTGAGCCAGAAGCGGACAAGGATAAGGAAGATGCAGAGCCTGACAACATAGAATCGAATGATGAAGCTGTAAAAACAGAGGAAAATAATTTGCCTTCATCAGGAGGAGATATAAAAGAAAAAACAAATAATAAAAATGAAGAAAAAAAGGAGAAGGAACCTTTAAAAACCGAGGATGGAAAGATAATAATAGATCTTATTTTCTTTGCGGGACAAAGTAATATGAGCGGATGTGGTGGAAACTATAATTACGCTCCTAAGGTAGAAGAGGGTCATGGCTATGAGTTCAGAGCCATATCAGATCCAACACGTTTATACAATATAATAGAACCATTTGGTGCAAACGAGAATGTGGTAAATGCTATAATGGATTTTCCGGGACAGAAAAATGGATCCATGGTATCTGCATTTGCTAACAAGTATTATGAGCTGACTGGGGTACCGATAGTGGCAGTATCAGCTTCATCTGGCGGCACTAATACGGATTTCTGGTTGTCACAGCCAG
>JAZUFJ010000001.1:0-1640 GCA_045640645.1 Lachnospiraceae bacterium | reverse complement strand
TGGCACCTAAAAATGCTATTATTCTGGATGGTGATACTGAAAAAGAGGTTCCTATCGAAATGGTTAAGGTAGGAGACAGGTTCGTAGTCCGTCCGGGAGATAGTATCCCTGTAGATGGAATAGTAATAAAAGGACAAAGCGCAATAAATGAATCTGCTCTTACCGGAGAGAGCATTCCTGTTGATAAACAGGCAGGCGATAAGGTTTCAGCTGCAACTATTAATACCTCAGGGTATCTGATTTGTGAGGCAGAAAGAGTGGGAGAGGATACCACGCTTGCAGAGATTATTCGTATGGTAAGCGATGCTGCCGCTACAAAGGCTCCAATTGCAAAAATAGCGGATAAGGTTTCAGGTGTGTTTGTACCTGTGGTAATAACAATATCATTGTTAACTTTTCTGGTATGGATGCTTGTGGGACAGACTGCAGGATATGCTATTGCAAGAGCCGTATCTGTCCTGGTAATAAGTTGTCCATGTGCGCTTGGTCTTGCAACACCGGTAGCTATAATGGTTGGTAATGGTGTTTCTGCTAAAACAGGAATACTATTTAAGACAGCGGCTTCCCTAGAACAGACAGGAAAAACGAAGATTATAGCGTTAGATAAAACGGGAACTATTACAACTGGAATTATGCAGGTGACTGATATACTTCCAGCATCAAAAAGTGATAATGAAGAGCTGTTACGAGTAGCATATGCTCTTGAGGCAAAGAGCGAGCATCCTATATCAAAGGCTATTATAGAATATGCAATCTCTAAAAACGTAGAACTTCTTGAAACTACTGAATTTGAAGCCTATGCTGGAAATGGTTTAGCTGCAAAGCTTGATGGCGTGAATATAGCAGGCGGTAATGTAGAGTATATTTCAAAAATAGCAGGCTGCGATAATAAGGAACTGGATACTAAAATAGCAGAGCTTGCAAAACAGGGGAAAACACCAATATTTTTTGCAAAGGATAAAAAGCTGCTTGGTATTATCGCGGTAGCAGATACTATTAAAGAAGATTCAGCTAAAGCAATATCTGAGCTCAAAGATATGGGCATACATGTGGTGATGCTTACAGGCGATAACAAGGTTACGGCAAAAGCTATTGCAGATAAGGCTTTAGTAGATGAGGTAATCGCTGAGGTAAAGCCTGATGGCAAGGAGGCAGTAATTACCGAGCTTATGAGGCATGGAAAGGTAGCTATGGTAGGTGATGGAATAAATGATGCACCAGCGCTTACAAGAGCAGACATAGGCATAGCTATCGGTGCGGGAACGGATATTGCAATTGATGCTGCTGATGTTGTTTTAATGAAAAGTAGTATATTGGATGTGGCAGCAGCTATTAGGATTTCAAGAGCAACTATAAAAAATATACATGAAAATCTGTTCTGGGCATTTTTCTATAATGTAATAGGTATTCCACTGGCAGCGGGATGCTATGTGGCAGCTTTTGGATGGACTCTTAATCCTATGTTTGGGGCGGCCGCTATGGGACTATCAAGCTTCTGCGTAGTATCTAATGCTCTAAGACTTAATTTTGTGAAGGTTTATAACAGCAAAGGTGATAAAAAGATTAAAAACCCTGTAATGGGAGTTTTAATACAAGATGAAACTAAAATAAAAGAAAATATGGATGAAGTAAAGGAGAAA